>CACWJV010000080.1 GCA_902761265.1 Oscillospiraceae bacterium
ACGATCCGCAACTTCCATCTGATTTTGCGGACGGCAGGGGCCTTCGGCAATGTGCGGTTCAACACGTTTACCGGCAGCTTTGAGGAGGACGGCAAGCCGTGGACGGACGACGATCTGAGCCGGTCGATGGGCTACATCGAGACGTATTACAGCATCAAAAGCCGCGAGGATTTCTTTCACGCGCTGAATCTGTGGAAGCGGGAGATCGCGTACCATCCGATCACGGAACGCATGGAGGCGGTGAATTGGGACGGTCACGACCATATCTCGCGCTTTCTGCCCGACGCTTTGGGCGCGGCGGACACGGCGTATAACCGGGAGGTGAGCCGGCTTTTGTTTCACTGCGGCATCGCGCGGCTGCTGGACCCGGGGTGCAAGGCGGACTATATGGTGATCCTCACCGGCAAACAGGGGAGCGGCAAGAGTACGGCGGTGCGGTTTCTTGCGCTGGACGACCGGTGGTATACGGAGCTTTCCGATATCCGTGACGAAAAGGCGGTCGGCGAACGGTTAAGGGGCAAGTGGATTGTGGAGCTTGGCGAGCTTTCCGCGTTTCGGGCGAGCGTTGAGGAGATCAAGTCGTTTACAAGCCGCCAGAGCGACCGGTTCCGGCTGGCCTATGACCGCTTGGCGCAGGATTTCCCAAGAAGCTGTATCTTCGTCGGTACGACGAACAACCCCCGACCGCTGCGGGACCGGACGGGCAACCGGCGGTTTTTGCCGGTGGAAACGGGCGCGTGCGCCAAAGAGCTGTTCCGGGAGGAAGCCGCCGTGCGGCAGGAGATTGCGCAGTGCTGGGCGCAAAGCTACGCGTTGTGGCAATCGGGCGACGTGCAGCCGTATCCGTCGCCGCTTTTGCTTGAGCAGATTGCACAGCGGCAAAGCGACACGCTCGAGGACGATGTGCGTGTGGGCGACATCCAGAAGTATCTCAGCGACCCGAACCACGACCCCAAACAGGTCTGCATCAAGCAGCTTTGGAAAGAGGCGCTCGGCGAACTCGGCAACCCGACGCGACGGGACAGCAATTTTATTGCGGAGGTGATGGACAATATGCCGGGATGGAAACGCGGGGAAGGAAGACTAACCAGCGGAATATATAAAGGACAGAATCATTGGAAAAAGAGTGAATAGAACACGCAATTCACCGGCTATTCACTCGCTATTCACTCGCTATTCACTCGCACGAATGCCCGAACGGTGGGCTTTGTTTGGGTTTTAGTGAATAAGATTCTCTTTTTTACAAGTAAAAAGTCTGAAAAACAGAAAACATGAAAAAACGGAAAATGTTGGGAAACGCTGGTTACTGGTTGCTAGTAACACCGGTTTGTCGCGTAGGGGCGACCCTGTGTGGTCGCCCGGAAACGATCGGTTTACAAATCATTGACGGATAGATTCGGCAAACGTATGAAAACAAAGCCGGTAAAGGTGCGTTTACGCAGCGTTTCCACCTCTCCCGTCACGCGCTTTTTACGTTGTTGCCTTACCGCGAATCGTGTGGGCGCGTGCCACCCTCCCCATGAAGCTGCGCCGTACCGTCGCAGCGGGGAGGGCAAGGAGCGCGTCACTATGCACTATGCACTATGCACTCTGCTCTCTGCACACATCCCTTGTCCCTTGTCCCTAGTCCCTTGTCCCTCAAAAACATTGACTTTTCCCGCCGCAGCCGCTATAATAAAGCCAACGAACAACAAGGGAGGATTTCTCATGGATCAAAAATATGCACCGCTGTTTACGCCGTGGAAGATCGGCAAGTGCGAGATCAAAAACCGTATCGTCCTCACCAGCATGGGCGGCACCGATTTGTTCGGCTGGATGGAAAAAAACCACTTTGACCGCGACGGCGCAAAGTTTATATTGGAGGTTGCCAAAAACAACTGCGGCCTTGTGCTGCCCGGGTGCCAGCCGGTTTATAACCCGATGCTCGGCCAGTGGCTGCATAAAAACAAAAAGATGTTCCGCGACCTCAAAGCGTGGATGCCCGAATTCCACAAGACCGGCGCCAAGCTCTTTGTCCAGCTCACCGCGGGCTTCGGCCGCTCGTTTACCATCAGCTCCATGATGGAGACGCTGTACAGCAACCCTGCGCTGCGTGTGCTTTCCAAGCCCTTTATGGATCTTGACAAGATCACCGCCTCGGCCAGTCCCGCACCCAACCGCTGGAGCGACAAGGTGCCCTCGCGCGAGATGACGAAAGAAGAAATCTACGAATTCATCGACGCGTTTGCCAAATCCGCAAAGCTCTTGCAGGACGCGGGCGTCGACGGTGTGGAGATTCATGCCGTGCATGAAGGGTATTTGCTCGACCAGTTTACCCTCGGCTATGTCAACAAAAGAACCGACGAGTTCGGCGGCTCGCTTGAAAACCGCTACCGCTTTGCCGCCGAGATTGTGAAAGCCATCAAGAAGGTGTGCGGCGACGATTTCCCGGTGTCGCTGCGGTATTCCATCGTTTCCAAAACCAAGGGCTTTCGCCAGGGCGCGCTGCCCGGTGAAGACTATATTGAAGTCGGCCGCGATATGAAAGAGAGCGAAGTGGCTGTCAAATTCCTTGAGAACGCCGGCTATGATATGCTCAACTGCGACAACGGCACCTACGACGCGTGGTACTGGGCGCACCCGCCGGTGTATATGCCCGAAAACTGCAACCTTGCAGACTGCGAGCATATCAAACAGTTTTGCTCCATCCCCATCGTCTGTGCCGGCCGGCTCGACCCCGCGGTGGCGGCTGCGTCGATTGCCAAAGGCAAACTTGACGGCGCGGGCTTTGCCCGTCCGTTCCTTGCCGACCAGCAGTGGGTCACAAAGCTGCTCAACGACCGCGAAGACGATATCCGCCCCTGCATCCTGTGTCACAACGGCTGCTTCAATATGTGCCACTATAAGGGCGTGCCCAACGATCAGGCGCTGTCCGATTCGCTGCACCTTGCGCGCTGCGCGGTCAACGCGGAGACGATGCAGTGGAACAAGCATTATATCAAATCCACTAACAGCCCCAAAACCGTCCATATCATCGGCGGAGGCATCGGCGGCATGGAGGCCGCCCGCGTGCTGAAGCTGCGCGGCCATTACCCGGTGATCCACGAAAAGAGCAGCGTCCTCGGCGGTACGTTTATCCCGGCGTCCGCGGAATCGTATAAGGGCAAGCTGCGCGATTTGCTGGCGTGGTACCGCAGACAGATGCAGGAGCTGCACATTGAAGTAAAGCTCGAGGACGAGGTGACAAGCGCGTCCGTGTTCGGCGACGCGCCGGTGATCGTTGCTACCGGCAGTGTGCCCCGCGTGCTCAAAAAAGTGCCCGGCCATGAACGGATGATCGAGGCGTGCGACTATTTGAACGGGACGCCCGTGGGCGACACCGTGGCTGTGATCGGCGGGGGACTGACCGGCTGCGAAATCGCGTATGAACTCGCGCTGCAGGGCAAGCATCCGGTCATTGTTGAGATGAAAGACGATCTTGTGAGCCAAACCGGCGTCTGCCTTGCCAACAGCTCCTATTTGCGCGAATGGTTCGCGCTGCACAAAACGCCCGTCTACCTTGAGACAACGCTTTCAGAAGTCAAAGACGGCGCTATCGTTTGCAAAGACAAGGACGGCAAAGAGATCGAAATTGCGTGCGATTCTGTCATCAGTTGCGCGGGCTACATCCCGGCGCCGCTGGAAGGCAAAGGCAAAAACGTCCAGCTTGTGGGCGACTGCCTGGCTGTGGGCAATCTGCGTTCGGTCATCTGGCGTGCGTATGAAGCGGCGATGAAGGTCTGATCGCGGAGCGATCAGACCTTCGGTCAATTCGGAATTCGGAATTCGGAATTCGGAATTAAGGTCGCGGGTTTACACTGCAAAAACGGAAAACGGTCTGCCGCGGCGCGAACAACCCGCAGACGAAAACGGGTAAATGATATCCGATGAAGATTTCCGAATCCGAAACCGGTTGCCCGCCAACGAACCGATTTGCAATCTTTTGTGGCAAAGGAATCTTGCCTTTACACATTTGACGCATCGCCGCAGGCGGCGTCCATCAATTCCGAATTCCGAATTCCGAATTCCGAATTTCACATCACCGGAGGTGATTCCATGCTGCCAAGCCAAACCGCCGAACGGTCGATTCAAAAGACCTATCGCAAGGATATCTGGAACCGCTTTGTTGAAGGCGTCAAAACCTATGCACTGCTCAGGGAGGGCGACCGGGTGTGCGTGTGTTTGTCCGGCGGCAAGGATTCCATGCTGCTCGCCAAGTGTATGCAGCTTTTGCAGCGGCACTCCGATTTCCCGTTCTCGCTGCGTTTTCTTGTCCTCGACCCGGGCTATTCGCCCGAAAACCGGCAGCGTATCCTCGACAACGCTGCACGGCTGAACGTCCCGGTGGACGTGTTTGACGCCAACATCTTCGGCTATGTGACAAAGCAGTCCGGCTCGCCGTGCTACCTTTGCGCCCGGATGCGCCGTGGGTATCTTTATAAGTATGCGCAGTCGCTCGGCTGCAACAAGATCGCCCTCGGGCACCATTTTGACGATGTGATCGAAACGACGCTCATGAGTATGCTTTACAGCGGCGAGATGAAGACGATGCTGCCGAAGCTGCACAGTCTAAACTATCCGGGGATGGAGCTGATCCGTCCGCTGTATCTTGTCCGGGAGCACGACATTGTGCGCTGGGTGAACTATAACGGTCTTCGGTTTTTGCGCTGCGCGTGCAAATTTGAAGAGGAAAACGCCCGCCGCGGCGACGACCCGACCGGCGCCAGAGCAAAAACAAAAGCCCTCCTCAAGCAACTGCGCAAAGAGGACGGCAATATCGACAAAAACATTTTCCGTGCGACACAGAATGTAAATCTTGAAACGCTCATCAGCTACCGGAAAGGGGAGCAGGTGACGTCGTTTTTGGATGACTATGATTGATCAGTGCATCGTGCGGAGTGCATCGTGCATAGTGACGCGCCGGACGTGGGATATGACGGAAAACCATGCGCCGCGCAGGAAAATTGGACTACTATGAAACCTACCTGTTTGCAGTTGTCGGCCGCGGCCAGATTGGCGGCGACTACGAGAATATGATTGCTGCGTCGCCGTTCACACCAAGCTGCACGGCGTTCAGCGCTACAGTGTTTCCTACGCGGCGAATCGTTTCCCACTGCGCACATGTCCGGCGCGTCACGAACCACTATGCACTTTGCACTGTGCACGAAAAAAAGCACCCCGCCGGGTGCTTTTTTTACGTTTCTATTTTCCCGAACAGATACTCGGTAAACTCACGGATGCGCGGCTGGACAAATTCGAGAAACTCCTGCGCCGTGCAGGTATCCTCGCCCTTCGACCACCATTTGATCAAACTCACGGCGGCCCCGGCGTAATAGTTTGCGATCATCGGAAGCTGCGTGCCGAGCGCGCGGCAGATCTTTTCATTGCTGCGAAACCGTTCGAGCATAAACGTGCACACGGCGTTTGACAGAATATCGAAGAACACCGAGGAATAATGCTCGCTGTGCAGCGTATGCAGCAGTTCGCTGTTTTGCGACACATAGGCCATCACGTTGGTGATGATACGGTTGACGTTGCGCCGGTAGGCGTCCGGCGTGACCGACGGCTCGAGTTTGCCGAAACTCATCTCGTCGATGCTCACCGTGAGGTGTTTGTTGAGGAAGTCGTATTTGTCGACAAAGTGTTTGTAAAACGTGGCGCGGTGGATGCCGGCCTCTTCGCAGATTTCGAGCACAGTCAGATCTTCAAAGCTCTTTTCCTTGAGCAGCGCGCTGAGCGCGTCGCCGAGCATCTGATAGGTTTTGCGTACACGGACGTCCATCTTTTTCATCGTTTCACCTGCTATTGCATTTCGCCGCTTTCAAACAGCGTGGCTTTGATCTCGTCGCGCAGATCCTTGAGCTTTTGCACCTGGCGGCGGGTGTATTCTTCGATTTTGAAATTGTTGCGCAAAAAGCGGCTGGAATATTTGTTTTTGTCGTGCGCCTCGGTGCGCTTGGCGGAAAAGCGCAGCTCATAATCGGACAGGGTGTCCTGAATCTGCTGAAACAGCTCGCTGCGCTTGTCGAGCCGTTTTTCCGCGTTGGCTTCGTGGTTTTGCTGCATGGTCGTCACCGTATCTTCAATCGACGCGCGCACGTTGGCAAACCCGTCGGTCACCGTTGCAATCAGCCCGAGCACGCGGTCCTGCAGCCGGCGGATATCCAGCGCTTTGCGCATGGAGTTGACCCAGTCCACCAAAAACACCGCCAGCACGCCGAAGCCCACATAGACAAGGTATTGTTCGGGGATGCCGTGCAGCAGCCGGTCGACGCCGGGGTGGATGACGTAGACAAACGCGATCGACAAAATTGCCCAGTACATCGTGTGCTTGAGACAGATGCGGCCGCGAATGTTGATAAATTCATAGGTATAGTCCCACCAGCGGGCGTGGAAGAGCTTTTCCATCAAAAAGCTCGTCATATATTCGACCAGGTTGCAAAGCAGCATACCGAGCAAAAATACGAGCAGGGGGCGGTCATAAAACGGATTGTATAGACACACGGTCATTACCAGCGCCGCCGTGCCGTAGATCGGGCACATCGGTCCCGTGAGAAAGCCGCGGTTGATGATCCGGCCTTCGCCGATGGAGCAATAAAGACTTTCAATCAGCCAGCCCGCCGCGGAGTAAAAGAAGAATTCCACGACATAGAACAATACGGTATTCATGCGTCAAGTTCCTCCAGATCGTGCAGAAATTTGGCTTTATAGCGTTTGTTGGTGGAGTACAAAAGCTCCATCGTGGCGCAGAATTTATCGCTCAGCGACACCACAAAGCCTTCCGGGCTGTTTGGCAGCGCAACCGTCAGCGGCCACATGTGGTGCGTGATGATATCGCGCTCTTTGCGCGACAGGGCAGGGTAGAGCTCTCTGGCGTTGAGCGCGGCGTATTTCGGGTGCTTGTAGCCGTGCAGTTTGTGCCAGCGGCCGGTTTCGCCGTCGCGCCAGTCGTAGTAAAACAGATCGTGCATCGTCGCGGCGCGCGCAGCGCTTTGGTAGTCCAGGCCGAGCTTCTTGCAGGCTTTATAGGCTAAAAACGAGACGCTGGTGATGTGTTGGAGCCGGTCGATTTCGAGATGCTGTTCATACTGCTGCAGCGACTGCACCTCGGGGGAGTCATAGATGCCTTTGACCGTTTCGAAAAAGCCGTCGTCGTTTTTGTCGTTGAGTTTATACGCCGTTAAATAGGCGCGGTAGAGTTTGTTCAAGCGGGATCATCCTTTGCAGAGTATTGGAGATTAGGGACAAGGGACTAGGGACAAGGGACCAGGGACTGGGGATAAGGTTCCATAGCAGCCGAAGCGGCTGCTGCGGGCGCTGATTTCTTGCAATCTTGCTATCTTGTTTCTTGCCATCTTATAATTCAATTCCGTGCCGTTCGAGCACAAAGCGCATCACCGCGTCTTCGTCATTGGTGCCGATCACGCCGGTGGCCTTTTCCTTGAGCAAGGGGTGCGCGTTGCCGACGGCGTAGCCCTCATCCGCCGCTTCAATCAGCGGAATATCGTTGAGATTGTCGCCGAACGCAACGATCTTGTCGGCGCCGAGCAGATGTTTGAGCTCCATTGCGCCGCTCGCTTTGGAAACGGTGTCGCACATGCCCTCGAGGAAATAGCAGTCTGTGTAGTTGTCGGCGTAAAAATTAAAGCTGATGCCGGGCAGGGCGTTCATCTCGTGATAGAGATCCTCGATCTCGTCCTTTTTATCGAGCGTCACGACATAGAGAAAGTCGCCGTTGTCGAAATGGTAGTCCGCGACCTGTTCAAAGCCTTTGTTATAAAAGTTGTCGCGCTGCGCCACATAGTTGCGCTGCGGCTCGTTGACCAGCGTTTTATACTCCACGCGCATCCGGGAATCCTTTTCAAAGTAAAGCATCGGGTTTTTGCCGTACTTTGCAAAGATCCGTTCGGCTTGTTTGCCAAGCTCCACCGGCAATGCATGGTGGCGGATCGTTTGCTTTTTGACCGGATCATAGATGCATACGCCGTTCATCAGCACCAGCGGACAGCGCAGATCCACGTCACGAAACATCGGGATCACCGTGGCATAGGTACGCGCTGTAGCAAAAGTAAACAGCACGCCGCGGGCGGACAGCGCGTTGATGGTGCGTTTTGTAAAAGGGGAGAGGGATCCGTCGGCATGCAGCAGTGTGCCGTCGAGATCCGTCAGGTATAAGGTTTTCATAGTATCCCATCCTAACTTGTCTCCATAGTGTATCACGAAACGGAAAAAATGACAACCGTTCTTTTAAGAATTGACGAGAAATTCACAAATTTGTGATAATTCACTGCACCGCGCAGGGTTTTGTGCGGGTAATTGTTAAAAAATCGGGCAAACCTATTGAAATCAGCAGGCCTTTTCGGTATAATAAGACCAACTATTCTGTGCGGCCAAAAGGATCGTCAGCATCCGTTTGAGGAGTGTAGGCTGCATTTCGTTTAAAGGGGACACATATGCTAGGAAAATTTGTCAAGGTACATGTGACCGCCCCGATGTATTCCTATAACAAGCGGTTCGGGTTCAAGTATCAGTTGAACTACGGCATTGTGGAAAACGCACGGTGCAGTGCGCGTATATTATGGGAATCAGTCACCCGGTTCGCAATTTTGACGGACGGGTGATCGCCATCGTCCGCCGCAACGGCGGCAAGGGCATCGTCTGGGTTGTCGCACCGAAAAGCACACGGTTTATCATCCACGAGATCAAAGACGCCATCGACTTCGCCGAGGGCAAAAACGGCTATCATATCGAATGCTTTTATGAAAGCTCCTGCGGCGCCGTGGTGTTTCGCGACGACGGCCGCGAGCGCCGCTTTCTGTTGATTCGCAATAAGCGCAGCGCCCATTGGGGTTTTCCAAAAGGCCATATGGAACGCGGCGAAAGCAAGGAGCAAACCGCGATGCGCGAAGTCCGCGAGGAGACCGGGATCGACATCGAGCTGCTGCCCGATTTCAGCCGCTCGTCGGAATACACCATTCAGGGACGGATTGAAAAAAATGTGGTGATTTTCCTGGGCAAAGCGCAGCAGACAACCATTACGCGCCAGGAAGAGGAGATCGACGAATGCGGCTGGTTCGCTTTCGGCGACGCGATGGACACACTCAACTATGACAACGACAAACGGATTTTGACGCAGGCGCACGAATACTTTACGCAGCACGCCGGCGTGTGAGGGGATTATGGCGGAATCAATTGCGCAATCTTTGATTGACCTTTTGGGCGACAAGCTGCCCGGGGAAGTGATCGTGTTTCTTATTTCGCTTTTGCCGGTGCTGGAGCTGCGCGGCGGTCTGATTGCGGCAAAGCTGCTGGGGCTGCCGGTGCTGCGTGCGTTTGTGATTTGCTTTTTAGGCAATATGCTGCCGGTACCGTTTATCCTGTTGTTTATCCGCCGGATCTTCGCGTTTTTAAAACGGTTTTCCCGCGTGGAGCGGGCGATCGACAAGCTTGAGGCCCGTTCGATCCGCAAGGCGGACAAGGTTGTCAAATACCGGTTATGGGGCCTTTTGCTGCTCGTTGCCGTTCCGCTGCCCGGTACAGGGGCGTGGACGGGCGCGCTGGTTGCGGCGCTGCTGGACATCCGGATGAAGCACGCGCTGCCTGTGATTGCCGCAGGGGTGCTGATCGCCGGCGCGATTGTGGGCGCGGTGATGTACGGGGTATTCTCATTTTTATAAGTGAAAAGAAAGCAGCACGTTCGGGTGAACGTGCTGTTGTTTTATATACAGTTTACCTTTTTTTCTGTAATCGTCAATATGCGTACTTTCCGCTTGCATTTTTCAAAAAATTATGATACAGTATTAACGCGAAACAAAAGTCGAAGATTCAACTTTGATACATATTTTCTTTTCATCCAGAGAACCCTTTGGAAAAAGTGCGTTCTCTCTCTGGGTGTAATGAAATATGTATATCTTGAGACTTTTGTTTCGCAGCAAATGAGAACGGCATTTTTCGGCGTCTCATTTGAGGCGCTTTTTTATTTTGGGGGAGATGCAATATGAATGAGATGCTCAAAGAATTATGGTATGGCAATCTTCATCCGCAGGAGGAAATCACACGCCAAAGTCCGGTCTATCGCAAAATGGCAAAACAAAACGAAAAGGATTGGTCTGCGTTTCTCCAAACCCTGACCGAACAGCAGCAAGCGCAGGCGCGGGCTCTGTTGGAAGATACCGATGATATGCATGCGTATTATGCCTATCTTGCGTTTCGTTTCGGCGTTCAGATGGGGCAGGATTTTTTGTATAAACCGACGCGTGAAATGATTTTATCGGGCAAAAAGCAGAATGATTTTGTTTCAACCGATTGACAACCCGCGGCCAATCTGCTATATTTGAATTATCAAAAACAGAAAGGATGATTCTCATGAAAAAAGCTATATCCGTTCTTTTGGCCGTGCTGATGGCGTTCAGTGTGCTGAGCGTTGCTGCCTTCGCCGCAGACGATGATCTGATCCTCACCGGCGACGCGCTGGACGCAGCCGTTGCCGCAGCCGCCGCCGAGCTTACCGGTGCGTCCGACAGCGCAAAAGTGACCGTGCAGTCCCGCGTGCGTCAAAACGCCGTGGCGGCAAAAGACCTTGCCAAGAGCTTTGCCAAGTACATTTTCCTCAATCCCGATAAAGTCGGCGGTCTGTCCGACGAGATCGCAAACGACGCCGATTACACCGTGACCGTGCTCGAGGGCGGCAAAAAGACCGTTTATATTTCCGTCGATCTGCGCGAGCATCCCGAAATTGCGAACCTCGATGTGTTCCGCGCCACGGTCAAAAAGCTGGCCGACAAGCAAAACACTTATGTCCCGGCAGGGGAGGAAGGCAACTTTGATCTGATGAGCTATCAGCATATCGCGGGCGAGCTTGCGCTGCATGTGATCATTGCGGCCGCGATGAGCGCGATGGGCAGAGATGAAAGCGACGATACGCTCAATTCCTCGATGGTTGCGAATCTGAATAAAGACGAAAGCCGTTTCCCGAGCCAGCTCATTGAATTCCTCGGCAAGTTCCTGATGGACTATATCATTCGCACGATGAACTCCATCATCGGCTATCTGTTTAAATAAGCATCCGTTTCCGGCCGCGTCTTGTACGCGGTCGTTTTTTCTTTGTCTGCGGCCGTTTGATTGTTTTGATTTTGTTGAAGCTTTGTTCGTCGGCGTGCATCTGATCAAACGGACGAATTTTTGAAACCTTGACGAAAAAGGGAACAAGCGGTATAATATGTGCAACATGCTTGAAAAATGATTGTCAACTATACAAAATAAATGTTTTGTATAGTTGAGGGGATTATAATTATTATAATTTGAGTGGTTCTATGAATTTTCAATCATTTTTATATCCACGTGTCTGTCCTGCGTGCGGCAAAAAGATTCCGCTTGGACGAACGTATTGTGCATGCAGCGACAGCGATCCTAAGGTTGTTCCGCCAAATGCAAAATTGATGCAACCCGATGATCCGGTTCAGTTGCGCCATCTTTGTGCGCCGTTCTTTTATGACGGTCAGATCCGCGCACAGTTACTTGCGTTAAAGTTCCATAAACAAACGCGTTTTGTGAAACCGCTTTCTCATGCCATGGCGGAATGTGTGCTTACTTGGTTTCCGGACGTAACGTTTGATGTCGTTACGTTTGTACCTATGACACCCGCAGATATCCGAACACGGTCATTTAATCAAAGCGCTTTACTCGCACAACGGATCGCAAAAGAACTTTTTATTGAATGCAGCGCACTGTTGGAAAAATCTAAATCCACACCGCAGCAACATACGCTTACGGTCAGCGACCGGCTGCAAAATCTTCAAAATGTGTTCCTGCCGACTTCACGCTGCAAACCCGGCTTGACGGTTTTACTGGTTGATGATATCAAAACCACAGGCACAACGTTGCTTCGTTGCATCGAAACACTTGACGGCGCCGGCATACAGGATGTCTATTGCGTTTGCGCTGCTGTGTCGTCATACCGCTCACCCGTTGATTGATATCCCCTGTTATAAGCGTGAAACTGTTTCACGGAAAGGAGTGCCTTTATGGCTGTCAATGACCGCGCATTATTGCCGGACCGTGTGAATGAATTCCTCAATTATCTGATCAATGTCAAAGGCTGCGGCACGCTGACTGTGGAAAGCTATGCGCGTGATTTGCGGTTGTTCTTTACGTTTCTTCTTGATAATAAGTGTGCACAGGAACGTACGGAGACTATTACACCGCGGGACTTGCGCAAGATTGATGATGTGTTTCTTGAAACCATCACCGTGCGCGATATCTACGATTTTTTGACTTATTGCGGAACCGCACGCGGCAACAATCCGACGACACGCCGCCGCAAGTCCTCTGCCCTGCGCGGCTTTTTCAAATATGTTTGTGACAAGATGCATTATATTGACAGCAACCCGACGCTGAGTCTGGAGCTGGCCGGCGGCAAACAAAAGCTGCCGCGCTACCTGACGCTTGAGCAGTCCGAAGCGCTGCTGCAAGCGGTTGAGGGTGAAAATGCCGCCCGGGATTATTGTATTTTGACGCTGTTTCTCAACTGCGGTCTGCGCCTTGCCGAGCTTTGTGCGCTGAATCTGTCGGATATTGACCTCGAAAACCGCACGATGCGCGTGACCGGCAAGGGCAACAAACAGCGTATGCTCTATCTCAACGACGCATGCGTTGACGCGATTTTGGCCTATCTGCAGGTTCGTCCGCACGACGGCCTTCAGGGCGACGCGCGTTCTGCGTTGTTTGTCAGCCGTCTGCATAAACGGATCGGCCGACAGACGGTGCAGCTTATGGTCTACCATTATCTCGAGAAGATCGGTCTTGACGGCCAGCACTACTCGGTTCATAAGCTGCGCCACACGGCGGCAACGCTTTTGTATCAGCACGCCAATGTGGACCCGCTTGTCCTCAAAGAGATGCTCGGACACGAAAACCTCGCCACCACACAGATCTATACCCATGTGGACAACAAGCAGGTACGCGACGCGATCGAGCACAATCCGCTGAATAAAAAGCGCTAACAGATCAAAGAAACCGCTGCAGCGCCGTGTCTAGAAAGGCCGCCGCAACCAGCATACCGAGCGCCGGCAAACAGGCGCGGATATAAGAAAACGCCCAGGTTTCGTCCTTCATGCTGTCTCGTTTGAGACAGCTTTTTAAATATCCGCTGCAGCGCAGCGCGTGAACCGAAAGCAAAAACAACGCGCCCAGCGCCAACGCACGGCCGGGAAACAGCCCGGCAAAATAGGCGGTCAGACCCGGTTTGCCGGTTTCCTTTACAAGATACGCCGCCACACTGCCGATTGCCGCGCACCGAAGCGAAACGACCGGCAGCACCGCAAAAGCGCCAACCGGCGACACGCCAAGATATACCACCAAAAGCCCTGTGCCGACCGTCGGCAACAGCGCAGCGCAAAACCGCGACCAGTCAGACGCACGCTGCATAGCGCAATAGACGTCATAGACCGCCGCAAGCTGCGGCTGCATCGATGCCGCAAATAGCAGATATAACACCGCGCCGCCGAACAGCGACGCCACCATCAGCGCGAGCAGCAACAGGCGCAGCAGCGGTGTTTCCGGTTTATTTCGATTCTGCCGTATAGGACGCCGCACAGGACGGCGCAGCTTCGGTGTGCCGATGATCGCTGCCCGGATCTTCATGCGTGTTTCACCGGCCGGTGGCGCAGTGTTTCCCGCTGATTGACCCCGAGCACACCGCCGAGCATCGACAGGAGCGAGAGTATCACAAACGAAAGCGGCATCGTCCAATCGACACGTCCGCCGCCGAACAGCAGCGACGCGCCAAACAAGATCAGATGAACCGGCAGCGTCCACAAAAAGCCGGTCAGAAGCCCGTGTTGTTTTTCCTTTTTGGCTTTCAAAAACGACGACAGCAACGCCGCCGGTGCAAGACACAGCAGTACGACAAAAAGGTCGGGCAACGGCAGTTTGTCACAACGCAAAAACACCACCGCACTTCCCGTTAAACCGGCTGCATACAGCAAGATCATTACAATAAACAGCGGCAGGTGTTCTTTGAACCGCACGCTCCCCTCTTTGGGCTTTTTGGCCGTCGTCGTCGGCTGCGGTCGTTTTTTCTTTTTGGCCATAAAAAAACCTCCTCGCGCTTTGTACAAGCGTATGAGGAGATTGTTTGTTTTATGAAAGAAATCAGTCTTCCTTCTTGGATTTCTTTTCCTTCGGCTTCTTGCCCTTGGCGGCCAGCTTTTCGGCCTTTGCCTTTTCGGCGGCTTCCTTCGCGGCAGCACGCTCGGCGGCCAGACGTTCGTTGGCCGTGTTGTTCTGCTGAATCGCCCAGCGGGTGATCTGCATCCGGTTGCGGTCCGCGCCGGTTTCGATGATGAGATGCTCTTCCTTCACAGTGACCACGCGGCCGCAGATGCCGCCGATGGTTGTAATTTCGTCGCCTACGTCAACGGCGGAGCGCATTTCCTGCTCTTCCTTTTGACGCTTTTTCTGCGGACGGATCATCACGAAATACATGATGGCGAACATGCCGACCATCAGAAGGATCATGGTAACGGGGCTGCCCTGACCGCCTGCTGCGGCGCCGGTTGTCAAAAACGAAAGATTCATTGATTTTCCTCCATAGATCATAATGGAATCATTATACAGACATTTGCGACGAATTGCAAGCTTTTTTTGAAATTTATATCCGCGTGTCCAGCAGATCGACGTACCGGTCGTGGAACTGTGTGAACCGGTCTTCGTCCAGCGCCAGCCGGATTTCTTCCATGAGATGATTATAAAACCACAGATTGTGCATCACGCACAGGCGCATGGCAAGCATCTCTTTGGCTTTAAACAGATGGCGGATATAGGCTTTGCTGAAAGCGCGGCAGGTCGGACACTGACAGCCCGGATCGATCGGCGTGTCGTCGCGCTCGTATTTTTGATTATTGATATTGATAATGCCGTTCCAGGTAAACAGATGGCCGTGGCGGGCGTTGCGCGACGGCATGACGCAGTCAAACAGATCCACGCCGCGAGATACGGATTCGATGATGTTGCCCGGCGTGCCGACGCCCATCAGATAGCGGATCTTGTTTTTGGGCATATACGGCTCAATCGCGGAGATGACGCGGTACATCACTTCCTTCGGTTCCCCTACGGCGAGGCCGCCGATAGCGTAGCCATCAAGATCGAGCTCGGCGATCTGCTTCATGTGTTCGATTCGGAGATCGTCAAACGTGCAGCCCTGATTGATGCCGAACAGCATCTGATGGGGGTTGATCGTCGTTTCCAGACTGTTAAGCCGGTCCATCTCGTTTTTGCACCGCACCAGCCAGCGATAGGTGCGGGCGCAGGAATCCTTGGCGTATTGGTACGGCGCCGGGTTTTCCACACATTCATCGAACGCCATCGCGATCGTGGAGCCCAGATGCGACTGGATGCGCATGCTTTCCTCGGGACCCATAAAGATCTTGCGGCCGTCGACGTGCGAATGGAACGTGACGCCCTCCTCTTTGATCTTGCGCAGCCCGGCAAGCGAAAACACCTGAAAGCCGCCGGAATCCGTCAGAATCGGTCCGTCCCATCGCGTGAAACGATGCAGCCCGCCCATGTCATAGACGAGGTCGTCGCCCGGGCGCACATGCAGATGGTAGGTGTTGCACAGCATGACCTGGCAGCCGATGTCCTTGAGATCGTTGGCGC
>CACWJV010000081.1 GCA_902761265.1 Oscillospiraceae bacterium
GTGGCCGCCGTTGGGAACGGGATCCAACGCTTTATAGACCATATAGATGTCCTGATGGGCGTTTGTGCTGTTGCCGTAGGCAATGTTGTGCCAGTTATTATCGTTCGGAGTCGCGCCATTCTGTAAATACTGCCAGCGGCTGTTGTTATACCGGATCAGCGGCTCAATCTCGGTGCCGGTGGCGCTGTCGAGATGGGCGCTGTCAAACTGATAGCCGGCCACATCATAAATCAGGAATGCCGGTGAATGGCTGGAATTGATGCTGATGACGTTGTTTCCGGGCGTCCCGTTGGGGAACTCTACGAACCGACTGCCGTTCATATAGCCATAGTGGATATTGGAGGAACGGTAGTAGGTCCTGCCGCTGGACCTGTAGGTCCAGGTCACCGTATAAACCGAAAAGCTGTCGGTTTCAAACGCCATCACTGCGGAATCTTTTTCCACTTCCACAGTGCCCGGTGTGCCCATCACTGCGGAATCTTTTTCCACTTCCACAGTGCCCGGTGTGCCGTTGCCGTTTTGGGCAACCACCTCGGTCTGGATCCCTTCGCCGGTTTCGCGCAAATGCGTGACCGTGACGGAATCTAAAAATTCTGCGGGGGTGATATCGTTTGGCAGCGATTTCAGTGTCAGCTCCACCTGTACGGGTGCGGCCGGCTCAATTTCGTTGCCGTTTTTGTCAAAGATCGCGAGATCGAACGCGTCAAACCCGGTTTCGGCTTCCGCTTCGGAATCGGCGCTGTTTTTCGCGCCGGTCAGTCCGCCGCCGATGGACATCGGCTGATAGGCTGCGCTGTTGAGCAGACCGTTCGTCTCTTCTTCTGCGGTGTCTGCTGCCGGTTCGGGGTTCAAGATTCCGGCGTCGGTCACCAGTTGTTTTGCGTTTTCAAAAGCGGGTGTTTTTTCTTTGAATTCCGTCAAAATCAAGGTGGAACCTTCGGGGATCTTTGCGTTTTGGTCAAAGGTCACCGTTGCTTCATAGGTTTTGCCGGACGCTGTGAGCAGCGTGGTGTGCAGTTCCTGCGTTTCGACCACGGCCACGACCGGCACTTCCTCAGGCAAGATGAGCAGCTCCACCGGTTCGTCTTTTTCAGACTCGGCTATTGCGGCTTTGCCTTTTTCGTCCAGCGTGACGACCACTTGCGACGTATCGCCGTCTGTCTTTGCCGGTTCCACAGTCAGCGTAAACTTGTCTTGCGGCTCCACGGTTTCGCCGTCCGCGTTCTGGAAGGCGACCTCCATAGCCTGCACCTGTCTGACCGGGTCTTCAACCGCGTCTTCAATCGAGGCGATGGCGTCTTTGTCGTCAACCGTGCTGAGGATCATCGAGGTGTCTGCGGGGAAAACGCCTTCGTCCGCGTCCACCTTGACCGACACATCGCCGACCGATTCCTCCAGCGTGACCGCCGGCAATGCGGGTTCGGTTGATTCCGGTTCGGTCGTTTCGCTGTCGTCGGGCGGTTCGGTTTCGCCGTCGGGGGCGGTTTCGCTTTCCTGCAGCACAACCTCCATGCCCGGCTCGTCAAGCGCCGTGTCCTTGTCTATCGTAATCGCAGGAAGGATCAGCGCATAAGTTGTTACAAACACGATGACGCCGGCCAGCATGATGAACCATTTACGGTTGCGCCGTACTGCGGCGGTCAATTTATAAAACACGGACTTATACGCCTCCTTTCCAAGGGAATTTTGCAATTGTTATTTTACAGCGCCGAATTCACTCAGCGGCCATAAATTGAAGATGATGCGCCCGACGATCTGTTCCTCTGCAATCGGTCCGATGGACGTATTGCGGGAGTCGACCGAAACGTCGCGGTGGTCGCCCATCACGAACACACGGTTTTCGGGCACCTGATAGGGCAGTTCGATATCGCATTCGCCGAACGCCTTTTTGTCGATATAGGGTTCGTCGATCTCAACGTTGTCCACATAGACGGTGCCGTCCGGATCGATGTTGACCCATTGTCCGGCCTGCGCGATCACGCGCTTGACCAGAATCTTGTTGTTGTAATAAAACGCAACCACGTCGCCGGTATTGAACTTGCTGCCCTTGAGCGACACGACGATGTTGTCTTCCTCCAGCGTCGGCGTCATGGACGTGCCGTAGATGCGCAGCACCGGCAGCAGCAAAACTGCAACCAACACCGCAACAGCGGCGACGGTGATCAGGGTGAAGATCGTGTTGCGCACGACCGAAAGCACACTTTTGCGGTAGCGGATTCGGGTCCGCTCTTTTTGCAACTGCTCACGCGTCGGAGAATCGGCGGCCGAAAGGCCGGAGGGTTTTCCGTGGGTGTGGGCAAGCTGTTTTTTTAATTGTTCTTCGGTCGGAAGCGTTTCAAAAGAGAGGAGAACTGGGTCTTCTCCAGCGGGTCTTTTTTTTTTGTGTGATCCTCCTCGTCGTCGTCAAGGGCGAGGTCTTCGATCACAAAACGCTGCGAGGGCTGCGGGGCCGCACGATGCTCCGGCGCGGTCGGCGCCGGGTTGGGCCGCTGCTGCGGCTGCGGCGCGCTTTGCGGTTGGCGGGGCGCCTGCTGGGCACGCGGACTCTCCTGCGCATGCATCGCTTCCTGGGCGCGCATCGCGTCTTGGGCGCGGCGTTCGTCTTCGAGCGCCTGCTGCAACTGCGCAAGGCTCGGCAGCGCGTCGTAATCGTCCTCGTCAAACGCCGGCTGCTGCAAAGGCTGGGCTTCGTGCTCGGGCTGCTTTGCATAGCGCGGCGGCGCGGACCGGAAATCCTGCGGCTGCTGCGGCATCCGGGCCGGCTGCGGCATGCTGTAGGGATCGGGATAGCCGTTGCCATACTGCGGCGCATAGCCATAGCGCGGATCGTCGTAGCGGTTCGGCGCGTCATAGCGCGGTTCCGGCTTCATATGCTGCGGCCGGTAATCGGGATCGTACGGCGTATAACCGTGCTGCGGCATCTGCGCTTCCCGCGCATGCTGTCCGTAATACGGCGTTTGCATATAGGCGCGCGGGTCGTTTTGCGGATAGCCGGGTGTATACGCGCGATCCATATAGGGATTGTCCTGCATCGGATCGTTCTGGCCGTAGTATCCGTTGTTGTATTGCTGCGGCGCACCGTAGGGATATGGCGCGTAAGACTGCATCATGGGGTCCTGCTGCGGGGCATAGTAGCCCTGGGCCGGATACGGCGGCATCGGCGGATCCGGCCGCGGGTAGTCGCTCATTACGTCGACATCCGCGCGGTTCTGATACGATTGTTCGCGCAATAGCTGCTCAAGACTCGGCAGATCCCGGGGCGAAAACCGCATCGGATCGAATCTCGTGTTATCCATTGCCGTTTCCATACCTTCCGTTCATATTCGGCTGCATACCGTAGACGCCGTTGCCACTGTAGGGCTGGCGCTCTTTGGCGCTGTAATGCTGACTCAACAGCTCCTGCGCTTCCGCCAGTTCGCGGCTGACCGCGTCCAGCTTCGCATTCAGCGCTTCCATGTCCTTTTGCATCTTGCCGCGTTCCGCCATCAGGCGATCCAGTTCCTGCCGTTCGATAATCAGCAGTTCCAGCAGATCAGCGCGAGATAATCTTCTCAAATCTCTGTCTGTCATACGTTGCGTCTCCTTTTGTTTCGCGGTTTTTCCTGTTACGCGAGATATTATACACGGCCAAAAGTTACAAAAAGGGTTGCGAAAAGTTAGTTATAAGTTACAAATCCGGGCTTTTTAAAAAATTTTTTGTTCTTTTTAGGTTTTTTTCGGAATTCGCAGTGTCACCGTTGTCCCGACGCCGACCGTGCTTTCCAACGCGAGTTTTCCGCCCACAGTCATATCGAGCAGCTTTTGAATATAGCGCAGGCCGAAGTTGCTTTTGGTCTGTTGAAAATGTTCCACATCAAAGCCTTTGCCGTTGTCGCGCACAACGACGACGTAGTATTCCGGCGTCTCGTAGCTTTCGATCCAGATCTCGCCGATCTGCTCCGAGGTCTCCACACCGTGTTTGATCGCGTTTTCCACCAGCGGCTGCACCGTAAACGGCGGGAGCAAAAAGTTTTTCGTCTGAATATCATAGTGGACGTTGAACCGGTCTTCGAACCGCATTTTTTCCAGCTCCAGATAGCTCTTAATGGTATGCAGCTCTTCGTCGAAATCAATCAGTTCGCCGGTGTCTAAGGTTTCCAGCACGCTGCGCAAATAGTCGGAAAACGTGCCGACCGCCTGTTGCGCAAGCTTCGGATCGGTATCGCACAGATAATAGATGCTGGTTAATACATTATAAATGTAATGCGGTTTCATACGCTCCGTGGTGGAACGGATCTGCAAATTGCGCAGCTTTTCCTGCTGCTTTCTGTAATCAATAAACAGATTCGCGCTCAAACGCACATAATTGGCGATCAGCGAAAACGCGATCAGCATATAAAAGATTTGCAGATTGCCGATCCAGATACGCAGCAAAAACGCCAACGCCGGCGCCACCGAAAGCGGCACCAGCAGCGCAACCTGATACCAGCCGATTCTTTCACGGTACCGAATCAGCAAGACACAGTTGATCACCAGCACCGTGCCGCCGAGCAAAATGACCGCCGCCGTGCCGGCCGGGTGGAGAAAACGCTGTGTGCGGTAATCGTAGAAAAAGGGGTGGATAAAGTTGGCCGCTACCAGCACAGCCGCCGTCGCGCAGAACAGGTCGATCATTTGCACAAGCCGGTAGATCCACCCGGAACGCAAACGCAGCAGAGAATAGACATAGCGGGTATACAATCCGAGGAACACGAAAAAAACGATGGACGCCAGCATGGCGACAAACCGGAACCAACCGTCATGCGGCAGCAACACCAGCCACGCGAAGCTTTCCAGCAGCATCATGACAAAAGCTGTAAACAGCAAATACCGGAAAAACTTCACTTCCTTCGTCGGCTTATACGGCTGCTGCTGCAGCAAACCGCCCCACAGCAGCAGCATGATCGCCGCACAAAACAGATTTAAAACACCGTTTATTGTTCCCATAAATTCGATTTTCCCTCCAGATTGACCCATGTGGACTCCGCCCAACTGTACTGGTGCATATATTCGCCGCGGTAGGCGTTGATGCCCTCCGGGAGACCTGCCAGCCAGTCAAAGTAGTCGCACTTAATCTTGTCAGTCAAAAGGCCGATCGCGCCGCGGCGTTTGATTAAAACGTCGCCGCAGCCGATCTCTTCGAGCGTATCCTTCAAATCCTTACGAATCTGTTTGAAATAATTGGACCGGTCCGTTTCGCCGCCCCAAAGAATCGTGATCAGCGTATCGCTTTCCACCATGGCGCCGCGCCGGTCAATCAGATAGGCCAGCATCTCTTTGGTCTTTTGGTAGCGGAAAATCAACGGCTGGTCGTGATAGAACACTTCAAAATCGCCGAACGTGCGCACATGCAGCAAATCGTCGCCGCGCTGCACGGGGTGGCGCAGATCGTTCAATTCCTCCAGCAGCACTTCGGCCCGGATCGGTTTGAGCATATAGCCCGACGCGTGGATGCGCATCGCCTGCTGATAATAATTACTGTATGCGGTTGCAAAAATGATATTGATCGTCGGACGATAAATTTTCATACGCCGCGCAAGATCGATGCCGTCGTAATCCGGCATATTGATATCGAGAATCGCAACGTCCACGGGATTGGCATAGACATAGTCCAACGCGTCCGCACCGACGGTAAAGCCGAGGACTTGCGCGTCGGGCACGGTGCGGCAGATGAGATCCACTTCGCCGTTGAGAATAAACCGTTCATCATCCACAACAATGATATGCATTCAGACACCCTCCAGTCATTTCAGGATCCTTTGAGCACAATAACGAAAATTCAACTTATATTTTATCAAAAATAACAGAATTTTTCAATACTTACCGGTCAACAACCTGCTTATTCTTTGTCAAAAAGAAGCGCCAATTTTGTATATTATTTCTATGTCGTTTCGGATTGTGCCGTCCAAGAAAAAACCGGCAGCGTTCACGCGGAACACTGCCGGAGTCTCACAACCATCAAAGCGTTTGCAGCAGCCCGATCACCGTTTCCAACTCTTCCGGCCGCACCTTGTCGGGCGCTTTGTTTTCTTTCACACAATCGGCAAAATAGCGGATCTCGTTGGCATAGGCGTCGCTTTGCGGCAAGCCGATATTGCCCGTGTCGCCTGCGGCGTCGGCGCCGACCGGGTGCCAAACTTTGCCGCTTTGCTCATAGATTGTCATCTCGCCCTTTTCCCACGCAACAACGGCGTGTTCAAACTGGAAGCGGAACGCCGCCTGGAACGGATAGGGCGACGCATACCACGACGCTTCGCTCGTCAGGAAAAAGCTGTCATATTCATAAACAACGTGCAGGTAATCCTGCTCCGGCCGCTGTTTCCGATGGCAGTCTGCACGATGCGGCTTGCCGAAGGTGTAGACCATGAAATCGAGATCGTGGATATGCAGATCAAACGGCACAAGACCGCTGCGCGCTTCGTCCATCATCCAGCCGTCCCAGCTCCACGCCGGATAGCAGCCGAGCCGCGTCATCGAACCGGAGAGCAGTTCGCCGTAGATCTTTTTGTCGTAGATCTCTTTGACAATTTCATATTCCGGCCAAAAACGCAGCACCTGCGCCACCATAAAGCGAACGCCGTTGGCTTCGGCTGTGCGGTACACACGCTGCACGTCCTCCCGCTTCAGCGAGATCGGCTTTTCACACAAAACGTGGATACCCTTTTCCAGCGCCTTCACGGCATAGTCCGCGTGCAGATAGGTTGGCAAACAGATATCCAGAATGTCGATCTGCTCGTTTTGGAGCATCGTGTCAAAATCGGTATAGTGCCGCTGCGCCGGATAGCGGTCCATCTGCTGTTCGCGGATGTCGCACAGTGCGACAAGTGCGGCGTCGTCCATGCTGTTCCACGCCGGGATGTGGGCGCCGCTGATGCCGCCGACGCCGACCAATGCAACTTTCAACATATCATCATCCTCCATAAATGCGGTCGATGACAGATTGCAGATATGCTCTGGCAGCGAGGATATCTTTGGTCTGCTGTTCGCCGCTGATCTCGCGTTCAATTGTGACAAAGCTGTCGTAGCCGAGGTCGTGCAGCTTTCGGAACAAGGCCGGGAAATCAACCTTCCCCTGCCCGATCGGCGTTTCCGCACCGAGGTCGTGGCCGTTTGTCGGATACAGGCCGTCCTTCGCGTGCAGATTCATGACATAGCTGCCGAACACGTCCAGTGCATCGACCGGATTTGCCTTGCCGTAAAGGATCAGGTTGGCTGTGTCGAGATTGACGCCGAGGTTGTCCGTGCCCACCTGCTCAAAGCAGCGCAGCATCGTCACCGGCGTTTCCTGCCCGGTTTCAAACAACAGATACTGGCCGTTGTTTTTGCAGTGTTCGGCCACCGCACGCACCGCGTCGCAAAACGGCAGAAACGCCGGATCGTTCGGATTTTCCGGGATAAAACCCATGTGGGTTACGACGTTCTGCACGCCGAGCAGTTTGGCAAAATCCGCGCCGTCGCACAAATTCTTGATACGCATATCGCGGTATGCCGGCGGCACAAGACCGAGCGTCTGCGGGCCCTCATAAAAGTTCCACACGCTCGGGCCTTCCCAGCCGCACCAGAACGCGGAGATTGTGATGCCGTGCCGCTTTGTCAGCGCATGGATCGTTTTTGCGTTTTCCGGTGTCCAGTCCGCCGGGTTCCACGACAAAAGCTGGCAGTTGTCGAAGCCCTGCGCCACCATATCCTCAAACTTTTTTGCCAGATCGTCCATCCCACCGAGATAGACACACACACCGATCTTCAAGCCATCACCTCATTGCATGTTGTAATTTTCACAAGGTTGTTTTTCTTTGTGCCGCTCAGTCCAGATACAGCACCTGGGAGCCGTCTTTGGAAATATAGTTCTCTTTGACGCCGAGCGCGTCGATCCAGCCGCGGACCTCCAGCGTTTTGAGATTGCCGTTGACGTTGTCCCACACCCACGACGGCGTCGGCCACAGACAGATCTCCGGCGCAACCGCCTCATAAAAGTTTTTATCCACGCCGTTTTGGCCGTGGTGTGCCATTTTGCAGATATCGCACTTCAAAAGGCCACTGTCGGCCCATTGCGCAACCGTTTTGTTGCCGGCTTCCACTTCTGCATCGCCGGTAAACATCACGCTTTTGTCGCCGAGATCCATACGGAAAATGACAGAGTGCTCGTTGACGTTGATGAACGACGGGTCCGCCGTATAAAGCACTGTGATCTTCGCTTTGCCGATATTGAATACATCACCGGTATTGAGGATTTGAACCTTTTCCGGAAACGCCTTGCTGATACGGTCAAATTCGCTGACCATCTGCAGACCTTCCTCCTCCCCGCGGGAAGCATAAAGCTCAGCCGGCAAATAGTGGAGCAAGACCTTGTCAAACGTAACCTGACATGTGCGGTGTTCCGCCACCTCGTTGAACAATTCCACATGATCCGTGTGCGGGTGAGACAAGAACCACGCGTCGATCTTCGGTTTCCGTTGACCGGTCACGGCTTTCAGATACTGGATGAAATAATCCGTTTCAAAGCGGAAGCCGCCGTCGATCACAATCACCTTGCCGTCCTCGGTGGTGATGATAAAGCTGTCGCCGATCGTGTCCTGCACCGATTTCAGCATGTGGATTGCGTTTTTGTGCATCGTGTTCGGCACGCGCTCCTTTTTCACTTCCAAGAAATACTGAACCGGTAAGAACAGCGCTTTGTTTTTTTCAAACAGGCGGCTGAAAAAGCCTTTCACCCGTGTGCCGCATCCGACGGACACAGCCAGCGCGGCCTGTCCGGGCGCAACAGCAAACGCGGGCGCCGCCAGGGCAAACAACAATGTGAAAACAAGGATTCCGGAAATGATCGATCTGAGTTTCATTTGATACCATCCTTTCTGCATGGACAGATATATGTCACATGATCTTGTCTTTATTTTACTACGCAGCGGCCGTAAT
>CACWJV010000082.1 GCA_902761265.1 Oscillospiraceae bacterium
GACACGGCGGTTGTCGGGCGTTTTGCCGGAACGCAGGCCCTCGCTGCCGTTGGCTCCACCGGATCCATGATCGGTCTGATTGTCAATTTATTTGTCGGTCTGTCGATGGGTGCCGGGGTTCTCACAGCGCGGATGCTGGGCGCAAAAGACCGCGCCGGCGTCCAACGCGCGGTACATACCGCAGTGGGGCTGAGCGTGTTGTCCGGTCTTGCGATCAGTGTCATTGGTGTACTTTTTTCTCCGACATTGCTGCATTGGATGCACGCGCCGGACGACACGATCCAACTTTCTACCCTTTATGTGCGCATCTATTTTCTCGGTGCGCCGGGCTCCATGGTCTATAACTTCGGCGCTGCGATCATCCGTTCTACCGGAGATACACGCCGGCCGCTGCAATATCTTGCCGCCTCCGGGTTCGTCAACATTGCTCTCAACCTGTTCACGATCGTGGTGCTGCACTGGGGTGTTGCAGGCGTTGCGGTTGCGACGATTGCGTCGCAGTATCTGACCGCAGTTCTGGCAGTCCGCTATCTTGCAAAAACGCAGACAGAAGTTCGGCTGCAGCTTAGCGCTATCCGTTTTTTCAAACGCGAACTACTGGAGATTCTGCGCATTGGTGTGCCCGCCGGTATCCAAAATGCACTGTTTTCGATTTCCAATGTCATTATTCAATCCAACGTCAACACCTTTGGTTCCGACGCGATGGCAGGCATTTCTGCCGGTTCCAATTACGACGCCTATATTTATACCGCTACCAACGGGTTCGCACAGGCATCTATGACTTTTATTTCTCAAAACGTCGGTGCGGCACGCAAGGAAAACCTGCGGCACATCTGGGGTGTTTGCGTTGTTTCTTCGAGCGTAGCTGCAGTCGTTTTGTCCGCTGTTGGCATCTTGTTTCGTGTGCCGATCGTATCGATCTTTTCTTCGGATGCAGCTGTCATCGACGTCGGTGTGCAGCGCATGATCCTGATTTTACCGTTCTTTGTGTTTTGCAGTCTTCTGGATGTCACCAGCGGCGCCGTGCGCGGCATGGGCAGATCGTTTCAGATTATGCTCGTGTCTCTGTTCGGCACTTGTGTGTTGCGGCTTGTTTGGGTATTTTTCTTTTTGCCGATGCACCGTACACTCACATTCTTATATATTGTATATCCCTTGTCATGGATCATCTCCTTCCTGATTGCCTCCGGACTGTTTTTATATCTCACACAGCCAAAACAAGCCGAAAAACTGCTCGTTCGGATCAAAGAAGATGTGATTTCATAAGCGAATACGGAAAAAAAGCCTGTCCGGTGCGGACAGGCTTTCTCTTTTTAGATCAGGTTTTCCGTTATCATCTTTAGCAGCTGATCGTCGCTGAACGGGCGCGGATACCCGGTGATACGCGCTTCATCCTGTGTTTTACGAATAATCTCGCCGAAATCTTCCGGTTGAACCTTCACGGATGAGCAATCGATGCCGACCTGCGTGATTAAGCTGTCCACCGCATGTAAAAACGTTTCCGCGTCGGGTTCCAAACCGCAGGCAGCAGCCAGCTCAGCCAACGCTGCATCCACATAGGGACGCGATGCGCGCAGCACAAACGGCATCACCGCCGCAATTGCCAGACCGTGCGGCAGATGATAGCGTTCGCCGAGCCGGTGGGCAATTGCGTGGACATAGCCGGTGCTCGCGCGGCGGAAGGCAAGGCCTGCCACGTGTGAGGCTGTCAGCATCTGTGAACGTGCCTGCAAATGATCGGGCTGCTCGACAGCGCAAGGCAGCCATTGAAAAATTGCTGCAGCGGCCTTCGGGGCATCGTTCAGATCCTCGCGGAACGTTGGCGCATAAAGACTGACAGACGCTTCGATGATATGACTGAGCGCGTCGATGCCCGAAAAGGCGGTGGTTGCTTTCGGCACACTGCTTGTCAGCGCGGCGTCAAGCAAAACCACATCCGGCAAAAACTTTGTGCTGGCAAACGGTTTTTTCTTGCCCTCTTCGTCACCGATCACGGCAAAGAGCGTGACTTCCGAACCGGTGCCGGCCGTAGTCGGAGCAGCGATGAACGGCACGCAACGGTTGGCTTTGGAATCGATCTTACAAATATCGTCGGTCGCAGCGTCCGGATTGCCAGCGCGCAGTGCGGTAATTTTGGAAACGTCGAGAACTGACCCGCCGCCGATCGCGATTACGCCGTCGCAATGATCGCTCATATACAGATCAAGGGCTTGATCGGCGTCAGTCAATGTCGGTTCACCGGCAAGATCGGTAAAGACAGTATAAGCGGGCAAGTTTTTCAACGCTTCGTTTACCTGCGGCATACAAAGCGCATGCGGGAATGTGATGACAAGCGGATGCTGCATGGAAAGCTTTTTCACATAATCAGGAAGCGCACGAATACAGCCGGGCCGGTCGATCGTCTCCTGGGTCGGCAGCTCAGCGTCGCGCAAAACGCCTAAAAACAGCTTTTGAATATAGGTCATGGTGCCGCCGGTTTGCCGCATCGGAATCTTTTGATATGGCGTAAAGCCCAGACAATGATCACCTTTTCTCAAGTAATCGCCATCGATGATCGGCCACGCGAAGCCGTGCTTTTTCAATGTATCGACCGTGAAATCGGTTCCGACGAAAACATTTTCGCTACGCGCCGAAATCAGTGAATAGAATTCAAATACATGGATGTCTCTGTCTTCAGCGTTTGCCATCACGGTTTCGATCGTTTCAGCCGTTGATGCTTCACGGCAGGGGACGCCAAGCAAGCGGAACAGATCGCGTGTCGGTAGATAGTTTGGATTGATAATATGATAAATCTCGTTGACATCCGCAGATAACGCAAGCAGCACAACGGCCTTTGCCGCCTGATCAATTGCGGTCAGATCCATCGGGTATTTATCCATATTGTCGTTGACAATTCCTATCTTCAGCAGCGCACGCACACGGTGTAAAAAGCCGTTGTCGGCGCTGTTTGGCTGAAACAGACCGTCACATGTGCGCCAGGTGAGATTGCCCATACGGAAAATATTGGCAAGAAGCCCGGCTTTTCGCGCCTTAAGGACAGCGCGTTCGGCTTCAAACTTACTGTGAATGTAGACATTGTCAACATAATGCTGACCGATGTAAAGTGTCGTTTCATCGAAATAAGCGTCCTTGTGATCCTCGATCACGGTTCCGGCGCCATGCAGACTTGTGGTGGAAATATGATTCAGCACGGCGTTGGCTCGAACACAAAAATCGATCACATGCGCCGTACCCCGGACGTTCGTGCGCGCAAGATCGCCGTAATCTCCCGCGTGATGGACGTTCGCCGCCGTGTGGATAACGGTGTCAATCTGTTCCGCGAGCGCAGCATAGCTATCGTCAGAAAGGCCGAACTGCGGTTTTTCAATGTCACCGATCACAACATCAACGCCGGTGAGATCCGGATTGCCGAAGTAATACTCAATGCGACGCAAAAACCGTTCGCGGCTGCGCACAAGGATATGGATACAGACATCTGTTTGCAGTAGCTGCTGCAGCACATGTGCGCCCAAAAAGCCGGTTGCACCGGTCAAAAGGATCCGGCTCGCTTTTGAAGCCCGCTTGCCGCCGCGTGTTTCTCGCAGCCATGTATTTAAAAGCAAATCCTCTTTGTTATCGCCGTGCTTTTCCATCGCATCGATTGCGTCTGCAAGCAGACCGAGAAACGGATGGTCATAGATGAGCTGCTGCTCAATGTTGAGCGCAACGGCAAATTCCACAGCGGAAAGGCTGCTGCCGCCGAGCGCAAAGAAATTATCCTCGATCCCGACTTCATCCAGCAGCAAAATCTGTGCACAAGTGCTGCAAACCTTCTTTTGGGTCGGCGTTTGCGGCGGGGTAATCCTGCGCTGTGCTTTTGTATGATTGCCGGAACGGATAATTTTCATCGAGGCATTGCGCGGGAAGGGGACAGAGCGAACAGCATATCCGGAAATGCGCTGAAACGCTGCAAGATCTTTGTTGACCCGCTGCAGAACACCGATCATATAGTTGTCAACGTCGGTGATCGATTGTTCTTTGAGATATGTCGCATCCAAAAAGACTTCGGCGATAATAGCGTTGCCTTCTCCGTAGCAGACAACTTCTTTCACAGCTTTTTCGCTGCCAAACTGCGCTTCAAGCTGCTCCGCCGAAACGTTTTCGCCGTTATCCAGCAAAATCAGATTCTTGCTGCGACCTGTCAGATATAAAAAGCCGTCGTTATCAAACCTGCCGAGGTCTCCGGTCTTGAAATAGCCATCGTCAGTGAAAGCTTCTGCAGTCAGTTGCGGTTCTTTATAATAGCCGCAAAAAACAGTCGGACCTTTCACCAGCAGTTCTCCGTTGCGGATCACAGCTTTCATACACGGGATCGGTTTGCCGACAGAGCCGGCCCGATGCATATAGGTCGCGTTGTTTGCGATAATCGGTGCGCATTCCGTCATACCGTAGCCGTTGAGCACGGGGACGCCGGTTTGCTCAAAGCGGATTGCAAGCTCCGCCTCCAGCGGTGCGCCGCCGGAGATGATGTCGATGATGTTGCCGCCGAAAAACGCTTTGACAGCCTGTTCTTCCGTTAAATCCGGCCTCGATTGTGCAAACTGCAGCGCACCGAACATCAGCTTTTTGGCAAGCTGCGGCACAACAGCCATAGATTCCGGTTTGAATAAACGGATATTCTGCATCAGATTCGGCAAGGAATCATTGATAAAAATCTCCTTGCCGTGGACAATACCCTTGGTGATGATTGCGGTAAAACAAAAGGCATGACTGAGCGGCAGCACACAGAGCAGCGTATGGGTGGGACAAGCGACATGAACGCTTGTTGCAGAAAGCACAAAGTTGCGGTGCGTGAGCATCACGCCTTTCGGAAAACCCGTTGTGCCGGAGGTGAACAGAATGCTGCAAAGCTTGTCGCCGTCAGGCTCCGTGCTATAAGTTCCGGCGTATTGTGAAAGAAGCGAATCAAGGGAGAGCACATCATCTGATCCTTCACCGTCCAGCAAAATGATCGTGCGAACCTGCGGCGCATTCTTTCGTAAAAGCGGCACAAGCGGCAGATGGCATTCGTCGAGAAACACGATTTTGCAATCTGCAAAATCAACCAATCTGCAAAGCTGTTCCGGCGTTTCGTTTGCAGCAAGCGGCACCGCAACCGAGCCGCAGCCGACCGTACCGAAATAGGCGGTCAGCCACGCGTAAGAATTGGCTGCAATAATCGCCGCATGCGCGCCCTGCAGATCGTTGGCGATAAAAAAGCGCGACAGCGCCTGGGTGTCTGCGTAAAACTGTGCATAGCTGCGGCTGGTAACGCCGTCCGGCGTTTTCCAGGTACAAAACGGATTGCTGCCGTAGTTATCCGCGGCGTAGGACACCATATGTTTCAGATTGCGCAAAGAAGTCAGATCGTCAAGAATCATGTTTGTTCCTTCTTTCTTCACAAAGAATCAGCTATGGAAATTATACCATAGCTGAATATATCTTTCAATGCTTTTTTGATTATACTTCCGGAGCAAACTGGGAAAGCTTCATGAAGTCCACCTTTTGCAAATTGGTGCGCGGAATCTCATCAATAAAACAGATCTCCTTCGGCACGCTGAAGCGTGAAAGGTTATCTTTGATCAGTGCGGTAATAGTTTGGCGATAGGCGTCCTCGTCTCCCTCCTGAGATTTGACCACGAACAGACGCACGATCGGTTTGTCGCCGAGATAGCCCTGCACTGCGCAGCATTCGCGAACAAAATCGAGTGTTTCCACGAGCTGTTCAATATCAACAGGATAGACGTTGTAGCCGGAGATGATGATGACGCGCTTCTGGCGGCCGACGAAGGTCACATAGCCTTCTTCGTCCATCTTGCCAAGATCGCCGGTCAACACCCATTTGGTGCCGAATTCGTCGCGATAAAGGCCGGCGTCGCTCGGACCGTTTTTGGTCAGATAGCCCTGCATGATGGACGCGCCTGTGATCACGATCTGGCCGACTTCGCCGGCGGGCAGCGCTTTGTTGTTATCGTCCCAGATCTCAAACCGCAGCCCCTGAATCGGCTGGCCGATTGTTTCGGGCTTGCTGGCCCACGGGCGGTTGGCAGAACAGACAGCGCCGCATTCCGTCAGACCGTAGCCTGGGCAGAATTCCGCGTTGGAACCGTTTTTGCGCATAACACTATAAATCTTGTTGAGCAGCTTCGGACTGACAAAGTCGCCGCCGGAATACATGACTTTGATATTTTTGAGCGACGGATCGTCAAAAGCCGGATGCTCGACAAGCTTTTTATACATATTTGGAACGCCGTTGAATTCGACAACATGGTTTGTCTTCATCAGCTGAATAAACTGATCGGCATCAAATTTCGGCAGGAAGATGGCGCGCGATCCTTTGCTCAAGGCGGACAATCCGCCGGCGCAAAGGCCGAACGCATGGAAAAACGGCATGGTGCAAAGCTCTGTGTCCACACCGATATTTTCAACCGGTGTAATGACGCCCGCAAGACCGTAAATCACATTGTTAAGAGCGAAGTTCGTCAGCTTGATGGTTTTGCTTTTGCCGGTGGTGCCGCCGCCGTTCATATAGACGGCAATGTAATTCATGCCTTCGGGGATAGAGTTGACGTGCTGACCGGCATAACGTTTCAGAATGTCAGGATATAAAAAGACATTGACGCCGCCGGTGGAAAACGCACGCAGCGCATCCGGATCAATCGGACAAAGCGTTTTGTCGGGATAGGCATATTCCTTCGGTGAGCAAAGAACGATCGGCAGACCGGTTTTTTTGAGCATCTGGGCATATTTCGGCGCAAACATATCCAGCATGATCACCCCGCGGGATTTGGTAAACTCCAGAATCTCCTCCACCTGATCCGGCGGGAGAAGGGGATGGACAAAGTTGACAATAATCCCCATCTTGTTCAGCGCCATAAAAGTGATGATGCTCTCGGCGTTTGTCGGCATAAATACAGTGAATACGTCCTGCTCTTTCAGACCGAGCTCACGGTGGAAAAACGCTGCAAGTGCTTCCACATCTGCAATAAATTCGCTGCGGCTGTGGTCTTTGCCGGCGTGCGAAAAAATGGTATAATCGCCATATTGCGCGCTGTTGCGAATAAAATACTTCCAGCAGGAAATATCAACCGGCGGATACTCTCTGGACTGTGCGGTAACAGGGATTTTAAGCATAATAGCGACTCCTTTATATTCAGTATTTTGGAACTCTTTGCATGGTATCCTTAATAATTATAATAAAACTATAAACAAATATCAAGAACAAATTAAAACAATGTGTCACAATTTATAAATTAGTACATTTGCATTATTCGTGTGTTAATTTCGATAATCACATAATAAAGACAATCTGCAGACGTGCCGAAAAGAGAACGATGCGGTCAACCCGCCGAAATCAAACTGATTTTAAAAAGCCTCTTGACAAGAATGTTGGGATCGCGTATAATTTTCGATGTCAGAAAAAGCCGGCGTGGCGGAATTGGCAGACGCCCGGGACTTAAAATCCCGTGATGGCAACATCGTACCGGTTCGATCCCGGTCGCCGGCACCAAAGTCATGAGTTTTCTCATGGCTTTTTGTTTTTCAAAAAAATCGCCTGCCGGAGGGGCAGGCGATCATTTTATCGGATGCCGTAATGCGCGCAAATCGCATCGTATTCGGCGTTTGTAATCGGAACGGGATGTCCGTGCTTGAATCCGTACGGGAACGTAAATAAGCGGTCGTTTCGTTTGAACGCGGGGTCGCCAACTGCATCGCTGACAAACGGCACATACCCCATCTTTTCTTTTTCGCAACCGAAGAAGTCGAGCAACAGACACCATCTGCCATCCGGGAGCACAAATGTGGTCGGCGCTTCATAGGAGCCGCTGTTTTCGAGCGCAGCCATCAACCGGGAAAACGATGCATCGTGCTGATAAGGCCCATAAATATCTTCGCTGACCGCGTGCATACACATGGCTGGGGAGTCACAGTTTTTATAAAACAGATGATACCGGCCGCCGCATTTGACAATGTGTGAATCGATCACGTCATTCTCTTTTTGAAAGATCAGCTTTGGCGTGGAAAATGACTGGAAATCTTTTGTCGTGCAGCCGTAAATCGCCATACGCTCGTTCACCATGCTGCTCCAATGCACCAGGAATTCGCCGCGTATTTCGTCCCGAAAGACCTCCGGCGCCCAAAGACAGCCGAACCCATTGTCGCTGAAATCCATCAATTCCTGCGGCGAAAAATGAATTAGATCATCTGTACGCCAAAGCGACAGGCACTGACTGCCGTTGTGACTGAGATCCTGCCAATTGACATGATGGTGTTCGTCCATGTGCCGCACGATACAAAGATCTGTAGCTATCAACACAAACGAACCGTCAAACAGGCGGACGATCTCGATATCCCGGCAGCCGCGTTCGCCTTTGTCGCAGTTGAGCACAGGATTGCCGCCGTTGAGACTTTTCCAATCACAACCGTTTTCGCTCACGGCAAAATGCACCTGTTCGCCGTCAGGCGTCAGCTTTTCGCGAAAATGTACAAA
>CACWJV010000083.1 GCA_902761265.1 Oscillospiraceae bacterium
TTCTGCGTCGAAGAGCTTGAAGAGCACCTTTAAAAGATTAATCTGGTATCGGCCGCCGCCCATGTCTTGCACCAGTTTTTTAACGTCATCGCTATTGAACAGGTCCTTCACGGTTTGGCTGAGCCCTGTCACCGTCGGATAGATCATCGCAAAGATCTGGTTGATCAGATCGTCCGAGAGCAGCTTTTGCATCAGCACGCTCATCAGCAGATCGAACATGGCTGTTTTGCCGTCGTTGTCGTAATCCCGCACCTCGATCCCGAACGACTCCGGCAGCAGCTTTGCAATCAGCGCCACCGCTTCGGGCGACGCGATATAGCCGTCGATTTTGGCAATCACCGTACGGATCGTTTCATCATAGACGGTAAAGGTATCCGCGGCGTTGGCCGGGTCGCGCAAAAGATCGTCGGCGCGGCCGTCACGTTTTGCGTAATAGTGCTTGCCGTCGGCGTCGGTCTTTGTGTCATAGGTGATCTGTTCGTAATTGGTAAACGCCGCTTCCTTGAGCTCGTTGATTGCAAACTGCACATTTGCCAGCATGGCAAAGCCGACGCAGCGGCGCCCCTGCTCGTCCATGGTGGGCTGTGCGTTGTTGTTCCAAATGCCGTTTGCCGTGTCCGTGTAGGATTGATCGGTATAAGCTGTGCCGTACAGTTTCAGCAGCAGCGCTTCTTCCGCCTCCAGCGCGCGCAGCTTGTTTTTCACTTCGTTGCGGTTATTCGCCGTAACCGAAATCTTTTGCGGTGTATTGCTGCCGTAGAGTGCTGTAAGCGCAGCGTCAAAGCGTTCGCCTGCCAGCGTTTTCAGCTTTTGCGTACAACTCGCTGCAAGGGTATCTTTGTCCGCATACGACACAAAGTATGCCTGTGCAGCCGCATACTTCGTGTCGTCGTAGGCGGCTTCATAGGCTTCTAACTGCGCTTGCAGCTGGGTGAACAGCGAGCCTTCTTCATTCAGCACGGGGCCACTGTCTGTGTTGCGCAGCGTGCCGACCAGAGACTGCGTCGTCACGTCCGCCGCTTCCGTTGCGAGCACACTGTTGCAAAAAGCCGCAAACGCCTCGTCTGTTTTGCGCACGGTCTGCATCTCGCTGCGCTTGGCAATCTCATCGCCGAGGCCGGTGCCGTTGCCGTCTTCGGACGCTGTGTAATACGGCTTCAGCGTATTGTTCAGCCAGTCGCGGTAGCCCTTGGGATTGGCTTCGTCATTGTCTCGTTTGATCAGCTCAGCCGCAATGGCGGCAAGCTGTGTCGCCGGCTGCTGCAAAGCGCTGAGCGTCAGATGGCCGCAGGTTGCAGGCGCGCTGCCGCAGGTCTTGCAGGTTGAGCTGCCGGTGCGGTCCACATGGGCACAGGAATCGAGACACGGATTGCCGCAGACGTCACAGACGCCGTCGGCGCCGTCGGTGCCGTCAGACTGCTTGCTGTCCACGCAGTCTTCCATGCAGTAGCCGCATGTGTCGCACTTGCCGTCGCCGACCTCTTCGGTGTTCCCTTTTTCGTCCGCGCAGGTGTGCGTGCTGTCCAGACCGCAGGTATCGCACTTGCTGTCATTGTTCTCATCGACAAACGTATGCGGTTCTTTTCCGCAGGTGTCGCACTTGCCGTCCGGCTTATCGAGCGTTTTGCCTTTGTGATCCACGTGAACACCCATACAGGCGCCGCAGCCGTCGCACAGACCGTCGCTGAAATCGTGGCCGTAGGTGCCGTCGGCGGCCTTGCAAATCGCTTTGCCGCAAACGTCGCAAGTGCCGTCCGCGCCGTCAACATAGGTTTCATACTGGATATAGTCATATTCTATGACGACGGTTTTCGGCGTCACACCGTCGTCTTCATAGATTGTGTTGCCGTTTTCGTCCACCTGCGTATAGGTATAGGTGCCCTTGGCATTGGCGGCAAGCAAAACGCGATTTCTGTAATACTTTCCTTCCGCGTCCGGCTCAATACCGGCGATGTCATCTTCGGTATACCGCTTCACCTTGCCGTCGGTGCAGCCGTTGAGACAATAGCCGCAGTCGTCGCAGATCAGGTCATGGTTTTCATCCTTGAACGTGCCAAAGCCGCTCGCGCCGAAAATCACTTCGGCGTGGCCGGTTTCGTCCTTGACAATCGCAGTTGTACCGATGGCACTGCGCATCATCGTGTTTGCCGCTTTCTGCAGCGCGGCGTCGGAAAAGGCGGCCCATGTGCTGTCGGCCTTTTTCGGCGCCTTCAGCAAACCGCGCTTTGCGATCGTCTCTTCGCTGACCAGCACCAGCTTGCCGGTTTCATCGACGGCATAGGTGCTTTTGACGTTGCCGACCGTGATCTCGGCAGAAAGCATCGCGCCCTGCCGCGGTTCGGCGTCCGGGTCCTGTGCGGCGTCTTCCGCCGGAGCGGCTTTTGTCGGAGCTTCTTCCGTCTGGGCGGCTGCTTCGTGCAGCTCTTCGGCAAAAGTCGACAGCGGCAGCACAGACAGCATCATCAGCAAGCTGAGGAGAATACTGAGGGTTTTTCGGAATGTTTTTTGCATAGGGGTTCCTCCTTCGGGATGCATTCAGATTGTGGGAATCTTTTGAATACCTTATTATACCAAATTGTATCCGCTTTCCGCAAGAGAAAACCGCAATCTTTCCGCTTTCGGCGCAAAGATTTTCCGCCGAAAGCGGCACCGGTTTCATCATAGCACACCGGCGGTTACAAAACAGTTATCCTTAAACCGCAAAAAACCGCAGGCCGTTCCGGTCCGCAGTTGCAGATTGTTTCTCAATCGTAAAAATCACGCAGATATTGTTCCACATCTGCCCTTGTGCCGGCAAACGCGCCCGGCGTTTCCATTTTCAGCGATACGGTCGCCGTGGCGTAGCGCAGCGCCGACGCGGGATCGCTGTGGAGCCGTTCGGTCAAATAGGCCGCAAAGGTCGTGTCGCCGCGGCCGGTGCGTCCGCTGAGGTTGCGCGCTTTAATCGGGCAGGTATGGATCTCCTTGCCGTCGTAGCAAAGCACTTCGGTGTTGTGGGTGATGAGAATCTCTTTGGCGCCCCAGCTATATAAAATCTTTGCCGCTTCGGCGCGGTCGGCGGTACCGGTCAAGATCTCGGCCTCGGCCGCGTCGGTTTTGAGATAGGTGATAAAGGGCAAAAGCTTTTGTTTGTCCGCCCAGTCCTCAAAATACATGTTGCCCGTTGCGGAGTCTGCGTGGCGCAAACAGCCTTGCACATCCACCGCCACAGCGCCTTTTTCGGCGCACGCTTCGATCATGCCGTCGGCATAGTCGCCGTAGATCAGGCCGGCGAAATGATAGATGTCGCCGCTGAGATCCGCGGGCAGATCAGCCATCGTAAACGGGGTGCCGCGCGACAAACACACGCAGTCGCGGCGCTCTTTGTCGGCGGTGTAGTATTTGTTGCGGATCGTGGTGGAATTGTCGCAATAGGACACGTAGACGTCTTCCTGCGGCAGCCGGAACTGCGAAAGACGGTCGGCGTCCTCCCGGCGCAGTTTGGTCACGGCCGCCACCTTATGGCCGAGCGCCGCCGCGGACGCGCTGGAATAGAGCACCGCGCCACCGCAGATGCGCACGCTGTTGTCTTCGTGGTCGATGTTGATATCCTCGGTGATGTGACCGATGATGATGGATTCGTAATGTTTCATAGAAAAAGCCTTCTTTCAGGGATTGTTGCGTCAATTGGCGGGCGCTTCGGCCGGTTCGCCGGAGAGCACTTGGTTTTCTTCGTGGCGTGCTTTGCGCATCTCTTCGAGCTCGCGGTACATCTGTTCCTTCTTTTCGCCTTCGATGTCATAGAAGAACTTGAGTACCAGCGCGCTGATTACGCGGCTGAGCGCATAGCCGAACAGCACGAACGCCAAAAGCCAAAGGCAGGTGCTCATATAGTCGGGCTTCGCCTGCATGGTTTTGACCAGATCGCCCTCCGCGGAGGATTCATAGCCGACCCACGCAATGACGAACGGAATGGCAAGCTCCTTGATGTAGTTGAGGAAGGTTTGGATCCAGCCCGGGATGATACCCTGCACCGCTTCCATCCGGTCGCCGGTCTTCCATTCGAGGTAGTCGAAATATTCTACGTTGAAATGGGAGGTGGACAGCTCCTGAATCCCGATGCCGACGCCGAACACGAAGTAGAAGAAATAGAAGAAAATGCTGTTCCAGCCGGAGAAGAACATCAGGCCGAATTTGGATTCCACATAGCATACTAAGAATACGACCGCCGCAGCCGCGGGTGCAAAAATTCCGCAGAATTTGAGCAGCTTTGTCGGCTCATGCTTTTTGGAAAGCTTCGCGGTCAGCACGTTGCCGACCACAGTGCCGGCGGCTGACGGGATGGTGAGCAAAAGATTTTTCGAGGAGCCGACGGTGATGGCAACCAGATACGTCGTAAAGCGGCCGATGGCGGCGAGCACCGTAGACCACTGCATATACTGATAAGCGCGGTAGTTGCGGTCCAAAAACAGACGGAACAGCTCTTTGGAAATCTTGACCTTGTCCTTTTTGGGCAGCTCGATCCGCTCTTTGCAAAACAGGCCGCACATCAGATTGCCGAACGCCGTCACAATGGCCGCCACAACGGCGAGCGTCATATACATCTTGTTTTTGTCGTCGGAAAACAGGCCGTAGACAAACGTGCCGAGATAGGCGCCGCCGTAGCCGAGGTAGTAGGACAACTGCCAGACTGTTGCGACGGTTTTCTTTTCCTTCGGGTTGGGCGAAATCACCTGCGCCACATTTTGGCCGAAGTTGTTGAATGCGTTGAAAATCGTTTGGCAAAGCGCGATTCCGTAGCGGAACAGCGTCATCTGCTGTACCGTCCAGCCCTGCGGCACATAGAAATACAGCACGGTCAGCGCAAAGATCGGCGCCAGACAGATGATATACCATTGGCGGTAGCGGCCCCAGCGGCTTTTCCATTTTTGTACAACGATGCCGGCCACAAGACCGATCACAACGCCGACAATCGTCGTCAGTGTGGTCTGGACGGCCATGATCTTCGCGATCCCCTCGGCGTCGACGCCGACCGGGCCGAAATACAGCTCATGCAAAAACGCGGCGGCGAGCGTACCTGTGAGGGTTGTGCCGAACATACCGCCGATACGCGCAAGGCTCAGACAGATATATTCGAATGTAGTGACGTTTTTGCCCTGTTCGGGCGGCAGTGCGCCGGCGGGCGCTTTGACTGCGCTGGTTTCTTTTTTCATGATGCTTCTCCTTCTCTCCATTTAATCGGACAGCTTCAAAACGGCGTTGTAATCGTCGATGCCGTAGTTGCCGACGGTGTGCTTCATCGTTTCGTAAAAATCGAGTTCGTTCCCCTGCGCGTCCTTGAGATGCCGGACAAACGGACGCAGCCGGCGAAAGGCTTTGAGCAGCGTGTCGCCCCCCGGCGTACCCTCCACAAACGGCTGGTTGCCTTCAAACAGCGTGCGCACAATATCCACGGCGAAATCGACAAACAAGGTGTTCTTGATCTGCGGATCGGCCCGGATCAGCAGCAGATGCGCAAACTGGCCGACGGTCATCTTGTTCAGTTTCTTGCCGACCATACGCAAAATCTTTTCGACCGTGGGAGACTGCTTGATATGCAGCTTTCGCATAAAACGCGGCGTATCGTTCGCCATAAAGTCGAGATAGCAGCGGATCATCCGCTCAAACTGCCGGATGAGATAGGTTTTGCTGTCAAGCCCCTTTTTGTCATAGTCGAAATCGGGAACCGGAATGCTTTCGATTTCCACAGTCTTCTCGTCCTGCACGGTCACCAGCCGCATAAACGCCGGCCAGCCGATGGCGGACCCGGTACAAACGTCATAGAACCGGTTGCCTTTTTCCGTGACCGCTTCGTTGATGCTTTGGTTGTGCATATGGCCGGTAAAGATCAGATGCACGCCGTTGTCGGCGAGCGTTTCCACCAGATTTTTGCTTTCCGCTTGCCATGCGTCGCCGATCAGACCGAGAATCGGCTGGCCAGGCAAAACGGGATAATGCTCCATAGCGATCATCATCTGGCCGTCCTGCTGCGCCTTTTGCGCCTGCGCTTCGATCCAGTACAAAAAGTCGTCGTCATAGGTGATGTGCTTTTGGCCGTCGATATCGTTGCAGATCACCAGCAGCCGCACATCGTCCGACAGCTGCGCCACATAGGACAGATGCTCTTTGTTGAACGCGATGGCGCTGTCGTAGCCGAAATCCCGGTAAAAGTCGTACAATTCCGTAAACTTCGTACCCTCGGGTTCGAGCCGGCCGGTCTCGTTAAAGGCAAACGGATGCTCGTTGAAATCGTGGCCGGCGGTCACCACACAGATGCGCTTGCCACTTTTTTGCTGCACGTCATGCAGCAGTTTGGAAAACGCGACGTGGCTTTCCTTTTCCCCGTTGAACGAAAGATCGCCGGCAATCAGGATGATGTCGGCCTCGGTCGCTTTTGCCAGATAGTCAAACGCGGCCTCGTTGATCGCCTGCGTTTCGGCAAAGCACTTTTGCTCCCCGTCCATAAAATCCTCATATGCGTCGCCGCACGCGCCGAGCGCATTCTTGAAATAATGGGTATCTGTGATCAGATAGAATTTCAGTGGCTGCATATTCTTCTCCTCTCCTTTGGGATGCCGCCAACTGCAGCGGGTGCGGTCTTTTGCGGCGCCGCGGTGCATTGCTTTCTGGCTAACATTATAAAACACTTACAGAAAAAGCACAAGTATTTTCCGAAAATTTATTGTTTTTTTACAAATTATATGAAAGGCAGCAAACCGCACCGGTCTGCTGCCTGCTGTTTCAAAATCAGTCCGTGTCGCCCAAAAACACGTCGCGTACCGCTTCAAGATAGCCGTAGCCATATACGTCGTCCGGTTCAAGATAGCTCATCTCCGTCCACTCGTTCCAGGAATTGATCGTAACAAGCGGCACGTCGTTGTATCGGTCGGCGTAGGCCTTCGCCATTTCGAGACCCTTTTTGACGGCGGCGGGCGTGTTGTTGCGGATGATCGGCATCGTCAGGTGATTAAAGCGCGGATTGTTGTCCCAGCCGACCGAGATGTGCGGATAATACGGCACACTGTAGTCGCGGCGGATGCGATCCCATTCGTTTTGCAGATCGGGCAGAAGATCGAGATAGTCCCGGTTGCAGTCCGCAAAATGACAAAACTGATAGTGCGTCACGGAATCGAAACCGAGCATCCTTACAAGATCCTTGGTGCTGCCTTCGCGTGCGCCATCCACGCCGCTGACATTGACCGCGTGTTCGGCATAGATCGTCGCCTGCAGATGCAGACCCGGAAAACCGGCGTCTTTGACGGCCTGCCGGAACGATTCCAGCGCGTCTCGTGTGTTGTCCACACCGCCGAGACCGCGCACAAGGTTCGAGATGTCGTAGATCATGAACACCGGGCAGCCGTCGATTTTATAGTAGTTCGGGCGTTTGAAGTACAGATCGATCACCCGGCGGCAAATGCGGTCAAACTCTCCGCGCGGCTGCGAACCGAACCAGATAATTTCGTCGTTGTCCGGCTGCCGTTTGTCCCACACGTAGCCGGCGTCGTGGTTGGCCCACATGAGATAAAACCGCATCTGTTCGTTGTTCGGCGCACCGAGAAAGCCCTCATCGAGACACTGCTCCAAAAACGGCCGCCGGTCGTACCAGTACCAGTCGTAGATGAACACATTGATGCCGTGGCGGGTCGCTTCGTTGATCTGATATTCCATCACCTTGGGGTCCGCTTCGTCCACAGTGCCCCACAACGGCTTGCGCGGCAAAATCTGCCCTTCTGTGCGCGCTTCGGCTTTCAGCACGGTTTGCCATTCGCCGATCCCCTGCTCCCAAAACTGGCGGGCGCGTTTTTCTTTGCCGGTGTATGACGGCCAGACATAGGCCGCAACGTCATATTTTTTCATAAAGATCCCTCCGGATAAATCATGCTTATTTCAAATGCGTTTTCTGCTGGGTCGGGCCGTAGTTGGCCGCACCGGTATAGACGACGTCATCCGCCGTGGGATAGACCTTGGGCTTGGACAGATCGCGCTGATACAGCCGCACATGTTCGCCCCGGGGCAGCAGATCGACCACATCGCAGCCGCGCCACACAACGGTGAAATCCGTGCCGCGCACAGTCTCGTGCTTTTCTTGCGTCTGCAAATCAAACCGCAGCTCCAGCCGGTCGCCGGCGTTTAGCGCGGCGAGGGCGACGCCGTGCGCGTCCGACAGCTTTGCCGGCTTTCCGTTCAGCAAAAAGCGAAGATGCGGCTGCATCCAGCCGTAGAGCCGGAAACCTGCCGTGCAGTCGCGCTTTGCGGTCAGCGTCAAACTGCCCGTGTCCGGCAAATCGGAGCGCAAAACGAGCGCATCAGTCTCTTTGTCGCACGGAATGTTGACAACAAAGCCGCCCGGTTCTTTTGTGATCGCGCTGTCCCACGCGCAGCGGATGGCCGACGGCGCCGTGCCGACGCAGCAGCCGGCAACCGAACGGAACCGCTGCAGCGAAATCGCGTTCGGCTCGCTGCCGCCCGTAAAGC
>CACWJV010000084.1 GCA_902761265.1 Oscillospiraceae bacterium
CGTCGCGAGCGCTTCGCCTTCCACGTCTTCCGCAATCAGCACCAGCTTTTTGCCGGCCTGCAGCACCTGCTCCAGCAGCGGGAGCACTTCCTGAATATTGGAAATCTTCTTGTCGGTGATGAGAATGCTGGCGTCGTCGATGACGGCTTCCATCTTGTCGGTGTCGGTGACCATATAGGGCGAAATGTAGCCGCGGTCAAACTGCATGCCTTCCACCACTTCCTTGCCCGTTTCGGCGGTCTTGCTTTCCTCCACAGTGATCACACCGTCGGTGGTGACGACTTACATCGCTTCCGCAATAAGCTGGCCGACGGTTTCGTCTGCGGACGACACGGTGGCGATACGCGCGATATCGTCGGAGGAGGTGACGGGGCTGGAGTTCGCTTTGACCGCTTCCACAGCGGCCTCAACCGCCTTTTTGATACCCTTTTTGACAACCATCGGGTTCGCGCCCGCGGCCACGTTTTTCATACCCTCGCGCACAAGCGCCTGCGCCAGCAGGGTGGCGGTGGTGGTGCCGTCGCCGGCCACGTCGTTGGTCTTGGTCGCCACTTCCTTGACAAGCTGCGCGCCCATGTTTTCGAACGCGTCCTCAAGCTCGATTTCCTTGGCGATGGTCACACCGTCGTTGGTAATCAGCGGTGCGCCGTATTTTTTGTCGATGACCACGTTTCTGCCCTTGGGGCCGAGCGTGATTTTTACGGTATCAGACAGCTTGTCGATACCGGTCTGCAATGCTTTTCTGGCTTCTTCGCCGTATGCGATTTGTTTTGCCATGATATTTGCCTCCTGTTTCGCTTATTCCACAATGGCCAGAATGTCGCTCTGGCGGACGATGGTGTATTCTTCGGAATCGATCTTCACTTCGGTGCCGGCGTATTTGCCTGCGATCACTTTGTCGCCGGGTTTGACATACATGGCAACCTCTTTGCCGTCCACCATGCCGCCCGGGCCGACAGCGACCACTTCGGAAAACTGCGGTTTTTCCTGCGATGCGCTGGTCAGAATGAAACCGCTTTTGGTCGTTTCTTCAATCTCCGTGGGCTTGAGCACTACGCGGTCAAGCAATGGTTTGATGGTCATAAAAAAAGCCTCCTATACATTTTCCTTCCGGCGCGTTTTGCGCTTGAAAGAATCATTTGCCAGTTTTTAGCACTCTTTATCCTCGAGTGCTAATGACTATTGTAGTCAATTTTCGGAAAAAGTCAAGTCCTTTTGAGAAAGAAGTGGAATTTTTTTCGCACAATCGTGCGGCGGGATCGGGACATACTAGTTATGGAACCTGTTTTATATGGAAAAGAAAGGATGCTGCAAATGAAAGGACGACGCCGGGTTTTGCTTTTGACCGTCTGCGCCGCGCTTTGTCTGCTGTGTGTGCAAACGGCGCGGCTCTCCGTGCGGTTTGCGTCTGCGGCCGCGGCCGAGAGGCACACGCGCACGCTGCTTGTTGGCAAAACGCGCGGAAAAATCTATGCGCGAAACGGCGAACTGCTGGTCGACCGCACATCGCGGCTGCTGGCGGCCGCAGCGCCGTGTGAAGAGACGCGGGGGCTGCTGCTGAACCAGATGACGCCCGGCGACGCGGCGGCAGCCATGCAGACCCGGGCGCCGCTGCTGCTGGAGCTGCCGGCGGCGGTCAACAGCGAGGCCGTGCACACCTTTCTGGTGCCGGAACGCTATGCGGCGGACGATTGCGCCGTCCATCTGGTCGGCACGCTGGACGCGGCCGGGGGCGGCAATACCGGGATTGAGCGCGCCTATGACGCGCTGCTCGGGATGCAGGGCGGCACGCTGTCGGTACGTTTTGCCGCCAACGCCAACGGGCAGGTGCTCGCCGGGCTGGACAAGCAGATTGTGGACGACAATTTCAACAGCAGCGCCGGCGTGGTGCTGACGGTGGACGAACGGCAGCAGCGGATTGCAGAGGATGCGCTGCGGCACAGCAAAATCCAAAGCGGCTGCGCCGTTTTGATGGATACGTTTACCGGCGAGATCCATGCGCTGGCGAGCGTGCCGTCGTTTTCCCGCAGCGATCCTTCGTCAGCCGACACGGGAAACGACGCGTTTCGCAACAAGGCGCTGAGCGCCTATGCACCGGGGTCTGTGATGAAGCCTTTGCTCGCGGCGTTCGCGCTCGAGCAGGGCGTTTCGCCGAAGCACGCCTGCGTTTGCACCGGAAGCTGCACGGTCGGCGACACAACCTTTCGCTGCTATGGCGGCAAAGCCCACGGCAAACAAATGATGGGCGACGCGCTGCGCAACTCCTGCAACACCTATTTCATCGACCTGATGGCGCAGATCGACGCGGCGGCGTTTTGGCGCTTTTGCCGCCGGCTCGGGCTCGATCAGCCGGTGACGCTGTGTGCCGGGCTGCAAAGTGTGCGCGGCGTTTTGCCGGCGCAAAGCGATCTGCTGCTGCCCGGGCAGCGGGCGCTGCTCGCGTTCGGGCAGGGGAAGGTGCTGCTGTCTCCGCTGCATCTGCTCTCCTGCTACCATGTGCTGGCCACAGGCTGTCTCGTGCAGCCGCGCGTGCTGTACGGCACGATGAACGAACAAGGCCTTGTCACGCGTGTGCAAGCGCAGCGGCCGGTGCGCTTGCTGGGAGAAAAAACGGTCAAAACGCTGCGGCTGCTGCTGCGGGGCGCGGTGGACGCCGCAACGTCGGGCGCCTATTCCGCGCGGATCCCGATCGCCGGAAAAACCGGCACGGCGCAAAGCGGCGTCTATGCAAACGGCAAAGAGATTTGCCGCACCTGGTTTTGCGGTTTTTTCCCGGCGGGCAATCCCCACTATATTTTAGTCATCCTCAGCGAAGACGGTTCGAGCGGCAACGCGCAGTGCGCGCCGGTCTGTAAAGAAATATGCGAACGGATGGTCGGCTATGCCGCGGACGGTTGACAAACGGGCGCGAATGCGGTAAAATAGGAGCACTATGAGAGATGAGGTGGATGTATTATGATATATGCAGTTATCGCAGCCGGCGGCATCGGCAGCCGTATGGGCAATGTGGAAAAACCGAAGCAGTATTTAAAAATCAAGGATAAGCCGATCATTGCGCACACCGTTGAAAAATTCTTTGTCAACGACGCGTTCCGCAAGATCATCATTTTGACTCCGGCGCAGTGGGTCAACTATACCAAAGAGCTGCTGGCAAAGTATTTGCCGCAAAACGACAAGGTGGTCGTGGTCAAGGGCGGCGACACACGCAACGAGACGATCATGAACGCTGTGCGCTATATTGAAGAGACCGACGGACTCGACGACGACACCGTCATCGTGACCCACGACGCTGTGCGTCCGTTCGTCACGGCGCGCATCATTGACGAAAATATCCGCTACGCGCTGGAATACGGCGCCACCGATACGGTTGTGGCCGCCACCGACACCATCGTGGAAAGTGTGGACAAACAGACCATCAGCAACATCCCCGACCGCAAGATGATGTATCAGGGCCAGACGCCGCAATCGTTCAAAGCGAAAAAGCTCAAGGAACTGTATGAGAGCCTGACCGACGCCGAAAAGGATATCCTCACCGACGCGTGCAAGATCTTTTCGATGAAGGGCTGCCCGGTGCATTTGGTGCGCGGCGAAGTGCACAATATCAAGATCACCTATCCGTATGACCTGCGCGTTGCCAAGGCGCTGCTGGACGAAGAAATCAAGTGAAAGGACGATCTGAATGCTGAATACCGTATACCGGCTGACCCAGCCGCGAAAGATCGAGATCGCGTTCACCGAGATTGACCTTTTCAAACCGGAAGTGGTCGTCAAGCCGACCTATCTTTCTATCTGCCACGCCGACCAGCGCTACTATCAGGGTACCCGCGATCCGAAGATTTTGGCGCAAAAGCTGCCCATGGCGCTGATCCATGAGGGCATCGGCGAAGTGGTCTATTCGCCCGTGGCCGAATTTAAGCCCGGCGACAAGGTCGTCATGATTCCGAACACCCCGGTGGAGCACGACGACATCATTGCCGAAAACTATCTGCGCTCCTCCAAATTCCGCGCCAGCGGCTTTGACGGCTTTATGCAGGAATATGTCCAGATCGCGCCCGACCGGCTGGTCCATCTGCCCGACGGCATCGACCCGCATGTGGCGGCGTTTACCGAATTGGTGTCGGTCAGCGTCCACGCGATCTCCCGCTTTGACAAAATCGCCCACGCCCGCCGCAACATCATCGGCATCTGGGGCGACGGCAATCTGAGCTACATGACCTGTGTTTTTCTGCGCAAGTTCTTCCCGGACACGAAGCTCTATGTCTTCGGCATCGACGAAAAGAAGCTGCAGGATTTCACCTTTGTCGACAAAACCTTCCTCACCACCCAGATCCCCGCCGACCTTCGCGTGGACCACGCGTTCGAATGCGTCGGCGGCAACGCGTCGCAGATTGCGATCAACCAGATCATCGACTTCATCAATCCCGAGGGCACCATCTCCATCCTCGGCGTGAGCGAATATCCCGTGCCGATCAACACGCGCATGATTTTGGAAAAGGGTTTGCGCATGTTCGGCTCGAGCCGTTCCGGCCGCAAGGATTTCCTCAAGACGGTGGAGATGTATGAGCAGTATCCCGAGATCGTGGATTACCTGTCGCTGATGGTGGGCAACGTGGTGACGATCCGCCATATCAAGCAGATCACGGAAGCGTTCGATTCCGACTTGAAAAAGCCGATGGGCAAGACCATCATGAAATGGGAAAAGTAAGAAAGCAAGAGAGCAAGAACACAAGAAAACAGGCTGTCCGGGCGGGCAGCCTGTTTTTACGTTTGAGTTTAATCCAGCGGCAGTTTTTTGATCGCCTCAAAGGTCTCGTCGCTGATCACGTGTTCAATCTTGCACGCGTCGTCGGCAGCGGTCTGTTCGCTGACGCCGATGGAAACGAAAAAGCGGGTCAGATAGGTATGGCGCTCATAGATCTTTTCGGCAACCTCGCGGCCGAGATCGGTCAAAAACAGATGGCCGTTGCGATCCACATTCAGATAGCCGCCGTCGCGCAGCAGACCGACCGCGCGGCTGACACTGGGCTTGGAGTAGCCCATATAATCGCTCACGTCGATGGAGCGCACCGCGGGTTGTTCGCGGGACAATATCAAGATCGTTTCCAGATACATTTCGCCGGATTCCTGAATAGCCATAGTGTCACCTCGTTGTTTGCTGTTTATGATTACCGTTCCATTATAACACAAAGCAGCAGGCAATGCAAGAGCCTTTTTGTGCGCGCAAACCGCCAAAACCGCCAAACGGGCGTCTGCGGTGTGGACATTGCACAAAAAAGGATGCGGTTTTTTATCATCCTTGCGATTGACACAATTCGTTAAATATTGTATAATATAGAAGCAAAAGAGTGAGCGGCGACTCACTGACTATTATTTTACAGGAGGAACCCCAATATGGATACCAGATTTGCGATCACCGAATACCATGACGCAAAAGCGGTCAACAAACAGCTCGACGATTTGCTTGCTTCCCCGATCTATTCCATCAGCCCCGCAGCGCTGAAAGAATATGAAGACGAATACTTCGCCAAAAAGTGCCAAAAGTCCAAGGCCATGATCGAAGAAGCCAAACAGATCATCCCCGGCGGCGTACAGCACAACCTTGCGTTCAACTATCCGTTCCCGATCGTCATCACGAAGGCGGACGGCGCGAAGCTGTACGACATCGACGGCAACGAATACTACGACTTCCTGCAGGCCGGCGGCCCCACCGTGCTCGGCTCCAACCCGCCGGTTGTACGCGAAAAGGTCATCGATTTGCTCAACACCTGCGGCCCGTCCACCGGTTTGTTCCACGAGTTTGAATACAAACTCGCCAAGAAGATTTCCGACTCCGTGCCCACGGTCGATATGTTCCGTATGCTCGGCTCCGGCACCGAGGCCTGCATGGTCGCCTGCCGTGTGGCAAGACTTGCCACCAAGAAAAAGTACATCATCAAAATGGGCGGCGCCTACCACGGCTGGTCCGATCAGCTCGGCTACGGCATCCGTATCCCCGGCACCAAGTTTACCCAGGCGCACGGTGTGCCCATCCGTTTGATGCGCGACACCCAGGAATTCTTCCCGGGCGATCTCAACGAACTCGAGCGCAAGCTTCGCCGCAACCAGCTTTGCGGCGGCACGGCTGCTGTGTTTATCGAACCGGTCGGTCCCGAAAGCGGTACGACGCCGCTCGCCAAGGAATTCAACAAGGGCGTGGAGCGTCTTTGCCGCAAATACGGCGCACTGCTGGTCTTTGATGAAGTGGTCACCGGCTTCCGTATCGGCATGGCGGGCGCACAGGGCTACTTCGGCGTGGAACCCGACCTGACGGTCTTCGGCAAGGTCATCGCCGGCGGTTATCCCGGCGCAGGCGGTCTGGGCGGCAAGCGCGAATATATGAAGTACATGGGCGCCGGTCTGGACGGCGGCCAGAAGATCAAGAAAGCTTTCTGCGGCGGCACCATGGCTGCAACGCCGATCTCCTGCGTGGCCGGTTACTACACGCTGGAAGAAATCGACAAGCAAAACGCCTGCCAGCGCGCCGGCATCCTCGGCGACAGACTCACCAAGGGTCTGCAGCAGATCATCGACAAATACAACCTGCCGTTCGTCGCGTTCAACCAGGGCTCCATCTGCCATATGGAAACCGTTGGCACCATGCACCTGCACATTGACTGGCATAAGCCGTGGCAGATTCCCGGCGTGCTCAAGGAGAGCGACGTGCGCAAGGCCGAGATGCAGCACATGGGCGCTGCCTATATGGCAGAAGGCATCGTGACCGTCGGCGGTTCGCGTCTGTATACCAGCGCGGCCTACACCGAAGAGATGATCGACGACGCGCTTTCCCGCTTCGACCGCATCTTCTCCAAGTGCGTACAGATCGGCGAATAAAAACCATCCTGAGGGCAGGCGAACACCTGCCCTTTCTGTCTTGAAAGGAACGAACGCGTATGGATATTTTGCAAGCAAAAGAAATCGTGATCGCCGCGGGCAAAAAGCTCGTGGAAACGGGCCTGATCGCGCGTACCTGGGGCAACGTGAGCTGCCGGATTGACGCGCAGTCGTTCGTCATCACGCCCAGCGGCAAAGCCTATGAATCGCTGACGCCGGACGATATCGTTCTGGTGCGCATGGATGATCTGAGCTACGACGGCGACGTCAAGCCCTCCAGCGAAAAAGGCATCCACGCGCAGTGCTATCTGCTGCGCAAGGACTGCAACTTTGTGATCCACACCCATCAATCGAACGCCTCCATCATCAGCGCCCTCGGCAGCGATATCAACAACGTGGAGGGCAAAGCCCGCGAGCTGATCGGCGACAATGTGCCGCTCGCGTCCTACGGTCTGCCCGGCACCGGCAAACTGCGCAAGGGCGTGGTCAACGCGCTGCAGCGCTCCGACAGCAAGGCCGTCATCATGAAGCACCACGGTGCGGTCTGTCTCGGCAAGGATTATGACGAAGCGTTTGAGATTGCGTCGCAGCTTGAGATCGTGTGTCAAAAAGAGGTTTTCAACCGCTACAAGGCGCTGACCAACAAAACGGCGGAAAGCTTCCGCGACATCTGCGACTATGTGGCCGACCTCAAAAAGCGCGCGGAAGCGCCCGCGCCGCAGTTGACCGCTTACGACTCCTCGCGCGTGGGCAATGTGGTCAAGCTCCAGGGCAAAGACGGCAGCGAAAAGGCGATTGTGGGTCTGGCCCAGGAAAACCTGATCCTCGGCGAATGGCCGGGCGAGCTGGATATGCATCTGGCGATCTACAAGAACCGCGCCGACGTCAACTATATCATCCAGTCGCAGGACGAAGAGATCGTGACCGCGTCCAAGATCACGAAGGTGCTGCGTCCGCTGCTCGACGACTTTGCCCAGATTGCCGGCACGACGGTGAAAACCGCGCTTTACAACCCGAACGACATCCTCAAAACGCAAAAGAACGTCGTCAAAGCGCTCGGCAAACACAAGAACGCCGCGCTGCTCAAGGACAACGGCGCCGTGTGCGTCGGCCCGTCGCAGGACGAAGCCGAAGCCGCCGAGATGGTGACGGCCAAAAACTGCAAGACGTTTGTCTCCTCGCAGCTTTATTCCAAGGTCAAAAACATCGGCAAGGTGGACGCCGTGCTGATGAACGTGATCTACCGTCTGAAATATTCCAAGCAGAAATAAGTATCTTTCATGACCCGCAGCGCTGCGGGTCTTTTTTTGCTTTTGCAGGACGCGCCGGACAAATTGCCGGATTGAAAAAAAGGCCGCGCAGGGAACCGGTCTTCGCTTTGGTTCGCCTGAATTTCTGACGGGTTCTGTTGAACCGCCGGGCAACCATTCGTGTCGATTTCCGGGCCTTTCGTGCAGTTTTTCTTGACAAATACACAGAATAATGGTACGATAAAATGGCTTGACGGCGGCTGCCAAAATTTGCCATTGCAGCCGTCGGTATTCGAAAAAAAGGAGGAAACAATATGTTCAAAACAACCAAACGAACCCTCGCAGTTCTGCTTGCGGTGCTGATGCT
>CACWJV010000085.1 GCA_902761265.1 Oscillospiraceae bacterium
GTCCTACGGCAGAGGTCCTGGCGGTGAAGTGTGGAAGCTGGAAGATGAAGTTTACGCCTTTGTGTCGCTTTGTGAGCAGCTCTTATTTGACGATGCGCAAATGATGCTGATTAATTCCTATACCACCGGTCTTTCGCCGTCTGTTATGGCTTATATTTTGCAGTCTGTTGTGCAGCCGAAGCACGGCGGCATGGTCACCTGTGATGAAATCGGTCTGCCGCTTAGCGGCAGCGATCGCGTTCTGCCCTGCGGTGCGAGTGCGTTTTGGCGAAAAGACTGTGACAAATAACGCATTATGAGGAAACTATGAGTAGCTTTATTGAATTTCAACATGTGACCTTCGCTTATGAAACGGAGGGCGAACAGCCGAAACCTGTATTGCATGATTTTAGTCTGTCCGTTGAAAAAGGTGATTTTGTCGCAATCCTCGGCCACAACGGCTGCGGTAAATCAACGGTTGCAAAACTGTGCAACGGGATCGAGATTCCGCAATCGGGATGTGTGATGGTAGACGGTCTCGATACGAAAGTGGAAGACAACCTGCTTGCCATCCGGCAGCGAGTCGGTATCGTGTTTCAAAACCCGGACAATCAGATCGTTGCAACAATTGTCGAAGACGACGTTGCGTTCGGTCCGGAGAATCTCGGTGTTGAACCCAAAGAGATCCGCCGGCGTGTGGACGAAGCGCTGAAAGACGTCGGCATGTACGATCATCGCTTTGCGGAACCGCATAAACTGTCCGGCGGTCAAAAACAGCGTGTGGCAATTGCCGGTATCATTGCTATGCAGCCGGCCTGTATTGTGTTGGATGAACCGACCGCGATGCTTGATCCACGCGGACGCAAAGATGTGATGAAGACTGTGCAGATGCTCAACCGGGAATTTGGAATTACCGTGCTGTTTATCACGCATTATATGGATGAAGCTGCAAAGGCAAACCGTGTGATCGTGATGGATAAGGGCAGCATCCTTCTGGACGGTGTGCCGCGCGATGTGTTTCAGCAATGCGACACCTTGCGCAAAGCCGGTCTTGATGTGCCGCAGGCAACTTCGCTTGCGCAACTGTTGAAACAAGACGGCGTTTCACTTCCGGGCAAGATTCTGACAGTGGAAGAACTTGCAGAACAGCTTGCGGCAGTGCTGCATTAACATAAATCCCCATCCCACAGGCAAGGGAGGAAAACTATGACGAACCATCCGATCCTTACGACGGAAGATTTGACGTATATCTATCAAAAAGGCTCAAAAAACGAAGTGCCTGCGATTCAGGACGTTTCCATTGATATTATGCAGGGCGAACTGGTCGGCATTATCGGGCACACCGGTTCCGGTAAAAGTACGCTGATCGAACACTTTAATGCGCTCAAAAAGGGAACAAGCGGCCGCGTTTTGTTGGACGGCGCGGATATTTGGGCGGATAGATCTAAGATCCGATCCGTGCGGTTTCATGTCGGTGTGTGCTTTCAATACCCGGAGTATCAGCTCTTTGAAGAGACGGTTGCAAAAGATATTGCGTTCGGTCCTAAAAATATGGGTTTGCAGCAGGACGAGATCGACCGCCGCGTCAGCGACGCCCTTTCGTTTGTCGGGCTGTCCGATGCCTACAAAGAAAAATCACCGTTTGATCTGTCCGGCGGCGAAAAACGTCGGGTTGCCATCGCCGGCATTATGGCCATGGAACCGCAGGTGCTGGTACTGGATGAACCGTGCGCCGGTCTTGATCCGCGCGGGCGCGAAACGGTGCTGCGGATGATTGCCGATTATCGCGCTAAAACAGGCTGTACGGTGCTGCTGGTATCCCACAGCATGGAAGACGTCGCCGCGATTGCAGACCGCATTCTGGTTATGAATCAATCGCGTGTGGCGTTCTTTGACACAGTGGAGCGTGTGTTCTCCCATGCCGAGGAACTGCAGAATATGGGGCTCGATATTCCGCAGATGACCCATCTGCTGCTTTTGCTGCGCGAAAAAGGGATTGACGTTCCGGTCAATCTCTATACCGTGTCGCAGGTTCATGCAATGCTCCAAAGCCGTCTGAAAGGAGGAAACGTCAATGCTGAATGATATTACGATCGGTCAGTATTACAAGACGGATTCTCCGGTACACCGGATGGACGCGCGCATGAAGCTGATCCTCACAGTCTTGTTTATCGTTATCATTTTCCTTTGCAAAAACTTCTTTTCCCTTTCCGTGATGTTCTTATTGACGGCTGTTTCCATTTTGCTTTCCAAAGTGCCGTTTCGCATGTTTTTCAAGAGCTTGAAGCCGATCGTACCGATTATTCTGATCACTGCAGTGCTCAACATTTTTTATATAAAAAAAGGCATGACATTGCTTTCGTTTTGGGTGATCACAATCACGACCGGCGGTTTGTACACGGCGTTTTTCATGGCGGTGCGTATCATCTGTCTGATTATGGCGAGTTCGCTTCTGACCTATACGACAGTGCCGACTTTGCTGACGGACGCTATTGAACGGCTTTTGTCACCGCTGAAGGTGTTTCACATTTCCGTCCATACACTCGCTATGATGATGACGTTGGCGCTGCGGTTTATTCCGACGCTGATTGAAGAGATTGACCGGATCACCAACGCGCAGAAAGCCCGCGGCGCTGACTTTGAAAGCGGCAAGTTTCTTGACCGTGTCCGCGCCATGATTCCGGTGCTGATCCCGTTGTTTGTTTCGGCGTTCCGTCGGGCTTATGAGCTTTCGTTTGCCATGACCTGCCGCTGCTATCACGGCGGCGATGGTCGCACGCGAATGAAACAGATGAAGTTTTCCGCTGCCGATTTTTTGGCGCTCGGCGTGTTTCTGGCGGCCCTCGCAGGCGTCATCGTCCTCAATTATTTTTTCACTGCATTGATATGAGAAATATTAAATTACTGATACAATATGACGGCGCTGCGTTCCATGGCTTTCAGCAGCAGCCGAACGGCGACACTGTGGAGGCGCAGCTCAAAGCAGCGATCCTCCGTATTCTCGGAGAAGCTGTAACAGTTTATGGTTGCAGTCGTACGGACGCAGGTGTGCACGCAAATGCGTTTTGCTGCAACTTTAAAACGGACAACGACCGGTCATGTGATTTGCTGCAGCGCGGACTGAACGCGGTTTTGCCGCCTCAGATCGCCGTACTATCTTGCGAAGACGCACCGCTGGATTTCCATGCGCGATATGACTGTTTGGGGAAAGAGTATATTTATCAGATTTGGAACGGTAAAACGCGCAACCCGTTTTTGCTCGACCGTGCGCTGTTTTATCCGTTTCCACTTGATACGAATCTGCTGCACACGCAGGCGCAGCAGTTTGTCGGCTCACATGACTTTGCGGCTTTTTGTGCCAGCGGCGCCAGCGTAAAAACAACAGAACGTACTATCTACAATTGCAGCGTAACGCGACAGGAAAATCTTGTAACCTTTACCGTTTGCGGCAACGGGTTTTTATATAATATGGTGCGTAATATGGTTGGCACATTGCTCGATATACAGCGCGGAAAGATCGAAAAAGACACGATCGGCGCGATCCTTTTATCCCGTGACCGGGAACGAGCAGGTGTTACTGCCCCGCCGCAAGGGCTTTTTTTAAACCGGGTCTTTTACCGAGAAGGAGGATGGCAATATGGCCGAGATTGATGAAAAAAGCAAGCTGAACGATCCTACTCAGGATACGAATACGATTTCGGTCTTTGGCGACCGTTTTGACCTTTCCAATGCCGATATCTTTAAAGAAGAACCGGAATCAGAGCCACTGCACGAACAGGAAAAGACGCAGGAGGTTCCGGTCTATGAAAATGCTGTAAAGGGCAAGCGAAAAAAAAGCAGTCTTCGCAGCCTGCTTGCGATCATCTTCATTGTCGTATTGTGCGCTGGTCTTGTCGGCGGGGTCTGGATGCTTGTGAAGCAGCGCGACGAAAAGCAAACGCCACAGGCGATCAATCCTGTACAGGCTGTAGAAGAAACGCCGCAGGTGCAAGCAGAAAACGACGTCACAGTCCCTTTGCGCGTCAAAGCCAAGGGGTTTCCTGTCTCGTTTTCAAGCAATGCGATCCGCTCAGTCTCTGCGGTCGGCGCACATCTGTATGTTTTGACGGATGAAACGCTGTCTCTTGTTACATCAACAGGTGCATATCAGCTTTTGAAAGTGATTGGCTATGTAGAGCCGGTGTTGCGCTCCAACGGAAAATATGGTCTTGTTTTTGATCGACTAACCGGGAAATATATGGTTTTCGCCAACGATAAGATTCTTTATGAAAATGGCAGCGAAGAAAAAAGCCAAATTCTTGACGCGGCAATTGCCGCTGACGGGAGTTTTCTGATCGCCAGTAAAGGCGATGAAAGCGCCAGCTATTTGACGTATTATGCTTCTGACGGAAAACCGCTGTTCCAATGGAATTGCGCAAAAGATCATATCGTTGCTGTTTCGCTTGCCGAAAACAAACGAGATATTCTTTGCGCGGCATTGAATGCAGAAAACGGCGAGATTGTGACAAAGCTTTACTTATTGGATGTTTATTCTGATCAAACACAATGGGAATATAAACTCAAAGGTGCTGCGGCAATCGAGTGTTTTTTCGTCTCTTCCAATAAAGTCGGCGTTGTTTGTACGGATCGACGTGTGATTATTGATACAAAAAGAAAGAAAGCAGAACCCAATGAATTCGTATATCCGGAAACGCTGTTGGCGCTCGACAGCGATGGCGGTTATACTGCAATTGTGACGCCGAAATTTGGTTCGTTTGATTTGTATGAGGTGCGTCTTCTCAGCGAAAACAATAAAGTTGCTTATGTGTTTGAAACGGATGCGCGCGTGATCGATATTTGCTGCGTTGGTAAGCGGACATACCTGTTGACCGAACATGCCGTTGTAGCTGTCAGCGCCGGCGGCAAGGGAACGATCGTGACGCCGATCAGTGATGTGGAGCTCGGTCTGGATGTTCTGAACGGACAGGTTTATCATTATTCGCTCGGTTACTTATTTAAAAATTGACAATTGCTTTCAGTTATGATATACTAACTGCAATTTCGGCCTATGCGGATTCTTTAAAGATAATTTAAACTAATTCGCGTACGCTATGAAAAATTGGAGGGCATCCATGTCTTACATTTTGGATATTTGCTTTGTTGCGATTCTGGCACTTTCTGTATTGATCGCAGCAAAGAAAGGCTTTTTTGCAACGCTGCTCGATCTTGCAGCCTATGTGCTGTCCATGATCGGTGCGAAGCTTTTTTCCACGCAAATGGCGCCCGGGGTCTATGCTTCGCTGGTGCAGCCGACGCTGCGGGAGCGGATTGTTGCCGGGTTTGGTCCTGCCGCTGCCGCAGATATCGGCAAGCAGGTGCATGACGCTTTGCAGGCGATCCCGGATTCTATTGCCGGCGTGATGCAGCTCATGGGCATCTCTAGGGAGTCTTTGATGGAAAAAGTACAGTCGCTCGATCTGACCGGCAAGCACGCGGTCGACCGTCTGATGCGTGCGGCGGTCGATCCGATCGCGACAGCGGTCGTACGCACAGCGCTGTTTGTTATCACTGCGTTTGTGCTGACGATCGTGCTGAAAGTGCTGTTCCGTTTGCTCAACCGCATCATCAAGGAAGTGCCAGCCATTAAGCAGATCAACACCGGCCTCGGCGTTGTGCTTGGTATTTTGCGCGGTGTGGTGCTTGTGTTTTTGATCGCGCTTACGGTTGGTCTTGTCTCCGGTCTGATCGCCAACGATTGGCTGATCGAAGCGGTGCGCCACTCCTATGTTGAAAAATGGGTCAGTGGATTTTTGGATTCTATCAGCGGCTATGTGACCGCAGCTTAAGGAGGATATTTTTATGAAAGACTTATTTAAAGGTTGTTTGACTATCCCGAATTTATTGTCAGTGATCCGTATTGCGCTTATTCCGGTGTTTGCTGTGCTTTATATGCGCGGCGACTTGGTTCCGGCTGTGATCGTGCTGGTCGTGTCAGGTCTGACCGATCTGTTTGACGGCAAGATTGCACGCCGTTTCAATCAGGTCAGTGCGCTCGGCAAGATTCTTGATCCTGTCGCTGACAAGCTGACACAGATTACCGTCGCCATCATTCTACTTATTAAATTCCACCAGGCACAAAGCCCGGTGATCAATGCGTTCGGCTGGGTGTTTATCGTATTCCTTGCCAAGGAAGGCTTTATGGTACTTGGCGGACTTGCTATGCTGATCTGCAATTTGCGCCCGGGCGCGGCGGAAATGCCGGGTAAAGTGGCAACGGTTGTCTTCTATACCGTGATGACACTGATTATTGCGTTCGGCCCGGAAGTCGGCGCGTTGACAAATCTTTGGACCATGCCGGAAGTGCTGACGGGTATTCTCGTTGTGATTGCCGCGATTATGTGCCTGGTTGCGTTTGCATCCTATGTACCGGGTATCAAAAAGCAGGTGGGCGAATTCTTCGCGGAAAAGAAAGCAAAAAAATTGGCCGGACAGGCGAAGTGAAATTCCTGTTTCGGAATCAGTGAAAGAATTGTAATCCAGGAGTAAACTATGAAACAGGTTTTATGCAGCAGATGTCACCAACGCCCTGCTGTCATCTTTATCTCAAAAATTGTGGACGGTAAAACCGTTCCCGAAGGTCTTTGTTTGCATTGTGCTATGGAAATGAACATCGGGCCCATCAAACAGATGATGGACTCTATGGGCATCACTGAGGAAGACGTGGATTCCATTTCGGAACAGTTTTCCTCTATGTTCCCTGCGTCTGACGAAGACGGTTCTTTTGAAGCCGGCGGTTCACCGACCATGCCGTTTTTGCAAGGCCTGTTCGGTGATTTGCAAAATGCAATACAGAACCTTCCTGCGCAAAATAATGACGCCGCACAGCCGGCACAGCAGAGCAAGCCGAATACTCCGCCAAAACAGACGGCGCGCGAAAAGCGAAAAGAGCAAAAAAAACGTAAGTTTCTTACGCTCTACTGTACCGATCTGACCGCTCGCGCCAGAGAGGGCAAGCTCGACAATATCATCGGCCGCGACAAGGAAATTGCCCGCACGGTACAGATTCTTTGCCGCCGCAGCAAGAACAATCCGTGCCTGATTGGGGAACCCGGTGTTGGCAAAACCGCCATTGCCGAAGGTATCGCGCAAAAGATCGCATGCGGTGAAGTTCCTGCAAAGCTCGCGGATAAGGAGATCCATCTGCTCGATTTGACAGCTCTCGTTGCCGGTACGCAGTTCCGCGGTCAGTTTGAAAGCCGCATCAAGAACCTCATTGACGAGGTCAAGGAAAACGGCAATATCATTTTGTTCATTGATGAAGTCCACAATCTTGTCGGTACCGGCGACGCAGAGGGTTCTATGAATGCCGCCAACATTCTGAAGCCCGCTTTGTCGCGCGGTGAGATTCAGGTGATCGGTGCGACGACGTTTAACGAATACCGCCGCAACATCGAAAAAGACGCTGCGCTCGAGCGCCGTTTTCAGCCGGTCAAGGTGGAAGAACCGTCGATTGATGACGCTACACAGATTCTGCTCGGGATCAAAGAATACTATGAAACCTATCACCGTGTTCGCATTTCCGACGCGCTGGTGAAACGTGCGGTTGTGCTGTCGGAACGGTACATTACCGACCGCTTTTTGCCGGATAAGGCGATCGATCTGCTCGATGAAGCCTGTACGTGTGCAAATCTGCGCAACAAGGCGATCAGCGACCTCGAGATCAATCTGCGTGAGCAGGAGGCACTGAAGGAGACTGAAGAGTCGCTTTCTGCCGCTACCGAGAATGTAGACTATGAAGCGATTGCAAATATCAAATCTGAGTTAGTGAAGTTGGAAAACGCAGCCGAAACGCTGCGTCCGCAGGCGGAAGACAACGCTGTCAAGGAAGAGGATATTGCGAAAGTGATTGAGCTTTGGACCGGGATTCCGGCGAGCAAGGTGATCGAAAGCGATCTGCGCCGGCTGGCGAATCTGGAAGAAAAGCTCAAAAGCAAGATCATCGGACAGGACGATGCGGTACACGCCATAGCAGCAGCCATCCGCCGCAGCCGTGTACAGATCAGCCCGCGTCGCCGACCGGCGTCGTTCATCTTTGTCGGTCCAACCGGCGTCGGGAAAACCGAACTGGTCAAGCAGATTGCGAATGAACTGTTTAATACGCCCGAAACACTGATCCGTCTGGATATGTCCGAGTTCATGGAAAAGCACAGCGTGTCTCGTATTATCGGTTCTCCGCCGGGATATGTTGGCTATGACGAAGCCGGTCAGTTGACCGAAAAGGTCCGCCGCAAGCCGTATTCCGTCATTCTCTTTGATGAAATCGAAAAGGCGCACCCGGATGTGATGAATATCTTGCTGCAGATCCTCGATGAAGGCCGGATTACCGATGCGCAGGGGAGAACCGTCAACCTGCGTCCGGAATTCATCGGCCGCGTCGATGAGGTCGCTGTGTTCAATGCTTTGACGAAAGAAGATTATGAGAAGATTTCGGTTTTGCTTTTGACGGAACTGCAACAGTCGCTCGATGAAAAGCCTTTGCGCTTTACCTGGACCGATGATGTGCCCAAGTGGCTTGCCGAAAAAGCGGAAGGCGGCGCCCGTGGGGCCAGAGATTTGCGTAATCTAATCCGTAAAGAGATCGAAGACGGCATTGCCTCGATCATCATCGATCATGCGGAAGAAAATGTTACAGCCATTTCCGCAGAAGTGACTGACGGTAAAATTGAATTGAAGTATCTTTAAAAGAAAACACGCACATACGCTGGTCGTATGTGCGTGACTTTTATGAGAAGGGGAAAGACTGAATTGAAAAAAGCACTGCTATGCAGTGCTTTTTTCTGGCAGGGATGGCAGGATTTGAACCTACGAATGTCGCAGTCAAAGTGCGATGCCTTACCCCTTGGCTACACCCCTAAATATGCTATAAAAAATAAATGGGGTGGATAATCGGATTCGAACCGATGGCCTCCAGGGCCACAACCTGGCGCTCTAACCAACTGAGCTATACCCACCATATATTTGGCGCGGTTTGAGGGACTCGAACCCCCGGCCTACTGCTTAGAAGGCAGTTGCTCTATCCAGCTGAGCTAAAACCGCATGCTGTGCATTGGAGCGGGTGATGGGAATCGAACCCACACGACCAGCTTGGAAGGCTGGGGTTCTGCCATTGAACTACACCCGCAAAGGTGTTTGTGACTTTGAATATTATAACGAAACAGTACCTTGTTGTCAAGTGTTTTGCAGCTTTTTTTCAAATTCTTTGATGGAAATATAAAAAATGGTTGTGAATCATGCTTGAATTTGAATCTAAAAAGGTTATAATGATAGTACTACATATTTGGAGAATATTATGTTACGAAAAGTATTTGCTTTATTTTTGGGTTTCGTTTTGTTTCTTAGCGTAACGCCGTCTGTTTTTGCAAAAGAAGCGTTGGATTTGTTTGACTTTCCTGGAATGATTACCGCTTCAAGCGAAGGAAGCCGCACTGTGATCCATCTTCATTGGGAGCCGGTTGCCGCTGCTGACGGTGTACAGATCTTTCGAAGTGATACCGGAAAACGGAACAGTTATTCGAAGATTTGTACCGTTCGCGGAACATCCTCATTTCAAGACAGCGGACGTAAGGCGAACCATATTTATTACTACAAGCTTCGTCCATACAAAAAAACAGAGGACGGATTCGTGTTTGGCGATTTCGAATATGTCAGTGCGGCAACAGCCTTGACGGAATCGTTTGTAAAGAAACAATTGAGCAAAGCGTTTAAAGCGGCCTATTTGTTTTTTGACGCTTCTATGCCGCGATGCAAAAACGGCAGAAGCATTGTTCGCAGGGTTGTTACTGACGAAGGCTTGATGACACGCCGCTATTCCGAAGTGAATAGCAACTCCATCCGATCCGTTGCTGAATTGAAAGCATATCTTAAGCAGTTCTTTTCGAGCGATCTTACGGATTCTATTGTTAATCATTATTATTGTGATTATAAAGGAAAGCTGTATCAGTTGGAAGCCGATGCCGTTGGATCCTCGTATATTCTTATAGATCAAATATCATTGAAAAAGATCCACCAAAACAATACAGCTATCACATTTCAGGCGGTTTTGCGACGACCGGACCTAAATCAGGAAAAGAATACCTTTGCTTCTTTTTTAGGAGTACCAAAACAAAAGCAGCGCAAGAGTCGATCGACCGGCCGTATTATCGTAAATATGACAGACAACGACTGGAATCTTACGCTTGTTAACAAGCAACGCGAACTGCCGCGCGGTTTTGCGCCCAAAACTTCTCAAATCATGGATACCGGCTATTTCCTTGATTATCGCGTTACACCGTATTATGAGAAAATGTACCGGGCTGCAAAACGGGACGGTTGCTATTTAAGTCCGTATTCTGCTTATAGATCCTATCAATATCAAAATATGCTTTTCCGCAACTATGCATCCGGACTTCGTTCTTCTGGCTATTCTTTTGCGGATGCTGAACAAGAAACAGCCCTGCAAATTCTCTATCCTGGCACGAGTGAACATCAGTTGGGGCTTGCTATTGATGTGAAGGGCACAGGTCAATGGTTTTCACAGACAAAAGAATACCAATGGCTCAAGCAGCACGCACATGCGTTTGGTTTTATTGAACGGTATACGAATAAAAAGAAACTGATTACCGATATCATCCCAGAACCTTGGCATTGGCGCTATGTTGGTAAACCTTGGGCGACGGAAATCCGTAACAGCGGTCTTTGTCTCGAAGAATACCTTGCGCTAAAGGGCGGATTGTATTTGACTGAGAAAAGAAATTATTATATGGTGGCTGAAAACGGACGATGGGTTTTTGCTTGTGATGAAAACGGCGATAGCATGTGGCCGTATGGTAACTATGCTTACCGCAAAACTCCAGCTTTTTAGTGTTAAAAAATTTTTTATTTATTTTACGTTTACCCATTGTTTTCTTTTATGGATTGATGTATAATATATAGGATATCACAACAGAATGATCGGAGGCTTGACAAATGGATAAGACACGGCAGTTTACGCTGACTCAGGATTCGCCCGATGAAATGCGGCAGGTCATGAATACGGTCTATGCCGCACTGGTAGAAAAAGGCTACAATCCCATCAATCAGATTGTCGGCTACATTTTGTCGGAAGATCCGACCTATATTACCACGCACAACAATGCCCGCAGTTTGATCCGCCGGATCGACCGCGACGAGCTGCTGCAGGAAATGGTGCGCAACTATTTGCTTGGTTGAAGAAGAGGAGACTCCTATGGCAACGAAAAAGAAGAATGATTTTTTGATGTATAAAGATCGCCCGCTTGTGCGTAAGGGCAATACGATCTATTACGGAAGCATGAGCGATTCTCATGTTTTGATGCTCCAGATATTGAGCACCAAAGATGTACAGGGCGTACCAGTTGCAGACAAGGTTTCGGTACAGCTCATCAATACGGATCCCAACATCCGTCCGCACGACCGCATTGCGCAGAAGACCGAAAAGAAGGGTCTGTATGCTGCAATGGATATCGGCAGCATCTGGCTGGAACGTGCGATCAACAAATAAATGAAACGGCCTTTTGCCGTTTTTATAACCGCTCATGGCGCAGCTGGATAACGCAGCAGATTCCGATTCTGAAGATCGGGGGTTCGAATCCCTCTGGGCGGGCCAATAGAAGCAGTCTTTTCAAAATGGCTGCTTTTCATTTTTTGTGAAGAAACGTACTAAAAGAGATTTTGAAAACTTTTTTCACTTTTTTCAAAAAAAGACTAGCTTTTTTAAAAACAATGTGTTATAATACCACTCGCAGTCGACAAGCAAGCATAGCTCAGTTGGTTAGAGCGCTGCGTTCACATCGCAGAGGTCGAGGGTTCGAGTCCCCCTGCTTGTACCAATTTCAAAACCTCTTTTGTCCGGTTAGGCAAGAGAGGTTTCTTCATTATTATACGCTAATAAATATGATGGAACATACCGGAATAAACAACGATTGCAGTGGTGGTTAAAATGGATCTTGATTGCGGCTTTACAAAAGAAAACAAATGGTTTAGATACCGGGCGGCTGCTATCATCGTAGAAGACGGTTGCGTGCTTTTTGCCGGAAACGAAAAGGAAGATTACTATTATTCGATCGGTGGCGCGGTACACGTTGGTGAAACGGCTGAAAACGCTGTGATTAGAGAAGTCTTTGAAGAAACCGGTGTTTATTATGAAATTGATCATCTTGCCGTTATTCATGAAAACTTCTTTCAAGAGAATGCCGGATCGTTCCATGCGCTGGATTGTCATGAGATTGCGCTGTATTTTATGATGAAGCCCCGAGGTACAAAAATGCTTCACAGTCAAAGCTACACAATGGGTGTGAGAGAAACGATGCATTGGTTGCCAATAGAAAAACTTGATCAATATAAGTCTTTTCCATCTTTTATGAAATCGTTTCTGCAATCTGCTCACAGCGGGATCGAACATATCATCACATATGAAAAAGAATGATAAATATTTTCTATCTGAAACTTTTCAAAAACGCTTGACTTTTACAACTCTTTTTGCTATACTTTCTAAGTCGTCACGATATGGGCCATTAGCTCAGTTGGTTAGAGCAACCGGCTCATAACCGGTCGGTCCGGGGTTCGAGTCCCTGATGGCCCACCAAATATAGGGGTATAGCTCAGTTGGTAGAGCAGCGGTCTCCAAAACCGCGTGCCGAGGGTTCAAGTCCTTCTGCCCCTGCCATCCAAAAGCCTTGAAAACAAAGGGTTTTCAAGGCTTTTTTTCTTTGACTTATACCAAAACTTATACCACCTGATTTGTAACCCTTGCACAAACCCGTCTTTTCGTTTTAGGATACTTTGACGGTTCTGTCTAAAACATTGATTGTGGAGGACTTTGCCGTCCTGTTGCGGCGGATATAAATCTTTTCTGTTGTCAGGACACTTTCATGTCCGAGCAGTATGGAAATATCCTGCAGCGCGACACCGTTTTCATCGAGAATGCTCGCCACAGAATGCCGCAGACCATGAATCGTACAGTGCGGCAGTCCCGCGTTTTTCTCCAGCCGATTCAGCACCCGATTGATGGCGCTCAGATTGGCATACGGTTCACCGAGCGCATTACGGATGACAAAATCCTGCTCTTTATGATAGCAGTTCCCAAACAGTGCCGCTTGCTGTTTTTGCCGCTTTTGCTCCTCATTGAGTTCGGCAAGGACAAAATCACTGAGCGGGATATTACGGTTGCTGCTGAGCGTTTTCGGCGTTGTAACGGCCATCGTCACTTCGGTTCTGCAGCCTGTTCGGCTTTTGTTGATGCGCAGCATCTTTTTTTCATAATCAATATCATCCCAGGTCAATGCCAGAAGCTCCCCTTTCCGCATCCCGGTGAACAGCGCCAGCAGCAGAAAGATATAAATGTGGCTCTCATGTTCTTTCGCAAAGGACAGGAGCTTTGAGGCTTCCTCGGACGTATATTGCGGAACGTCCTTTTGAATCGAATGCGCGAAGGATGGCAGCAGGCTTTTAGTCGCCGGGTTTTCAAGAATATATTGATTCTGAACCGCATACACACAGGCGGAGGAAATCACGCCGCGGATGTTTTTCACCGTTTTATAGCAGAGCCCGCCCTTCGTGTGCGAATTCCCGCTTGCGGCAAGATAGCAAAAGAAATCCGTGAGATCATTCGGCTTCAGCTCTCGAAGAAGGATGTTCTTTTTTTCAAAATACGGTTTGATTTTTCCTTT
>CACWJV010000086.1 GCA_902761265.1 Oscillospiraceae bacterium
CCGGAGATCAGCGACAAAATGCCGGGGATGTTGCGGTGCAAAACGCACACGCGGGCGGCGCCGGATTTCGGCATGGACACGTCGGGGAAGTTGACGGAATGCTTGATATTGCCGTTGCGCAAATAGTCGCGCAGCTCCTTGGCGGCCATGACCGCGCAGTTTTCTTCGCTCTCCGGTGTCGAGGCGCCGAGGTGCGGGATGGCGATGACGTTTTCTACGTCGAGCATCTCGTCGTCCGGGAAGTCGACCACATAGGCGGCAACCTTGCCGTCCGCCAGCGCGGCCTTCATATCGGCGTTTGCCACCAGTCCGCCGCGGGCAAAGTTCATGATACGCACGCCGTCCTTCATCGTGGAAAGCGTTTCGGCGTTGATCATATCCTTGGTGCTCGGCAGCAGCGGCAGATGCAGTGTGATATAGTCGCATTTTTCAAAGATCTGATTGATCTTCGGCACATAGTGGATCGTGGGCGACAGCTTCAGCGCGCCGTCGACCGACAGATACGGGTCGTAGCCGTAGACGTCCATGCCGAGCGCTTCGGCGGCGTTGGCCACCAGTGCGCCGATGGCGCCAAGACCGACCACGCCGAGCTTTTTGCCTTTGATCTCGCCGCCGGCAAATGAGCTTTTGCCTTTTTCCACAAGCTTGCCGACCTTGTCGCCTTCGCCCTTGAGCGTTTTGGCCCATTCGATGGCGGGGATGACTTTCCGCGAGGAGATCAGCAGACCCGCGATGACAAGCTCTTTGACAGCGTTGGCGTTTGCGCCGGGCGTGTTGAACACGACGATGCCCTGTTCGCTGCATTTGTCAAGCGGAATATTGTTGACGCCGGCGCCGGCGCGCGCGATAGCGAGCAGGCTTTCCGGCAGCTCCATCTCATGCATGGAGGCGGAACGGACGATGATGCCGTCCGGGTTTTCAATCTCTGCGCCGACGGTGAAGTTTTCGGGCTCGAGCCGTTCCAGACCGAGGGGAGAGATCTTGTTGAGCGTTAAAACTTTTTGCATGGTGATCAGTCCTTCTTGTGTTTTTCTTCAAAGTCTTTCATGAATGCGACGAGCTTTTCCACACCTTCCACGGGCATCGCGTTGTAAATCGACGCGCGCATGCCGCCGACGGAGCGGTGGCCCTTGAGGTTGACAAAGCCAGCCTGTTCGGCTTCTTTGACAAACAGCGCGTTGAGTTCGTCGTCGTCCGTCACAAACGGCACGTTCATCAGCGAACGGTCTTCCTTGACCACGGTGCCGCGGAACAGCTTGGAGTTGTCGAGGAAATCATAGAGCATGCCGGCCTTTTTCTCGTTGATCTTTTTCATATTCTCGAGACCGCCGATGTCGTTCTTGATCCATTCGAGCACAAGCTTCGCAATATAGATAGTATAGCACGGCGGTGTGTTGAACATAGAGCCGTTGTCGGCGTGGATCTGATAGTTGAACATGGTCGGGCAAATGTCGCTCGCGTGGCCGATCAGATCGTCGCGCACGATGACGACGGTGAGACCTGCGGGCGCCATATTCTTTTGCGCGCCGGCATACAGAATGCCGAACTTGCTCACGTCGATGGGTTCGGAGAGGATGCAGGAACTGATGTCCGCCACCAGGGGCACATCACCGGTTTCGGGCAGGGTGTGGTACTTCGTGCCGTAGATCGTGTTGTTCATGCAGATATAGAAATAGTCCGCGTCTTTGGTAAACGTCGCCGGGTCGAGCTTCGGGATGTAGGAGAAGGTCTTGTCGGCGGAGGAGGCGATCGCTTTGGCGTCGCCGTAGCGCGCTGCTTCCTTAAACGCCTTGTTGGCCCACTGGCCGGTGATGACGTAGTCCGCCTTGCCGCTTCCCGTCATCAGGTTGAGCGGGATCGCGGCAAACTGCGATGACGCGCCGCCCTGCAAAAACAAAACCTTGTAGTTGTCGGGGATGTTCATCACTTCGCGCAGCAGCGCCTCCGCTTTCTTGATGATGGCGTCATAGGTCTTGGAGCGGTGGCTCATTTCCATCACGGACTGGCCGCTGCCCTTGTAATCGAGCATTTCGTCAGCCGCGGTTTGCAGCACCTTTTCGGGCAGCATGGACGGGCCTGCAGAAAAATTGTAAACTCTTGCCATTGAAAAAACCTCCGATACGCGGTTTCGACTGTGTTGCAGTCGAAAAAGATTGAATTTTTATGCATTTTGATAATTTTACTACGTCAAAGCGCAAAAGTCAATCTGCCTTTTTGACGAATTCAACAATTGAAATCAGCGAAATTTTATGCTATTATTTGAAACAGTTGTTTATACGCATCTGTTCGTTCGATTTCGGAAATATAGAAAGGAGCTACGCCCATGCTCGGCCGCTATCGGCACACCGTGTTTTGCAGCTATACCGGCTATTTCGTACAGGCGATCATCAACAATTTCGCGCCGCTTTTGTTTCTTACCTTCCGGCAGACGTTCGGCTTTTCCTACCGGCAGCTCAGTGTGCTGATTCTGCTCAACTTCCTGTTTCAGCTTTGTGTGGACGCGCTGAGCGCGGTCGTTATCCACCGGCTGGGCTACCGCCGCTGTCTCGTTGCGGCCCATGTGCTGGCGGCGGTCGGGCTTGTCAGTCTCGGCCATCTGCCGTTCCTGCTGCCGAACGCGTTTGCCGGCGTGATCGTTTCGATCTTTCTGTATGCCGTGGGCAGCGGTCTGATTGAAGTGATCGTCAGCCCGCTTGTCGAAGCGTGTCCCACCAAAAACAAGGCCGCGTCCATGAGTCTGCTGCATTCGTTTTACTGCTGGGGACAGGTGAGCGTGGTATTGCTCTCCACAGTCTTTTTCTCCACGGTCGGCATCGCGCACTGGCGGCTGCTGTCGAATCTTTGGGCGATTATCCCGGTCTGCAACGCCGTCTATGCCTGTCTGGTGCCGATTCCGCCGGTGCTCGACGAAGCGCCGGGCGACTCGGTGCGCGTGCTGGTGCGCAAACCGACGTTTTTGCTGTGCGCCCTCGTCATGCTGTGCGCCGGGGCCAGCGAGCTTGCCATGAGCCAGTGGGCGTCCGCGTTTGCGGAATCGGGGCTCGGCGTGTCTAAGACGACCGGCGACCTGCTCGGCCCGTGCGCCTTCGCGGTGCTGATGGGCACGGCAAGAGTATTTTATGCCGCTATCAGCAAAAAGGTGCCGCTGCCGGTGGCGCTCGGCGCGTCGGCTGCGCTTTGCGCGGTGTGCTATGCGGTGTCGTCGCTGTCGCCTTGGCCGCTGGTGTCGCTGCTTTCGTGCGCGGTGTGCGGCTTTTCGGTGGGCATCCTTTGGCCCGGGACGTTTTCGCTGGCGGCAAAGGAGATCCCGACCGGCGGCACCCGGCTGTTTGCGCTGCTGGCTCTGTTCGGCGATTTCGGCTGCGCGGCTGGGCCGTTCGTCGTGGGACAGGTGACGAGCCTTTTTGGAGACAGTTTGCAAAAAGGACTGCTCGTCGGCACGCTGTTCCCGCTTGTGCTGGTTTTCGCGATGCTCGTTCAGAGAAAGTCGACAGAATCGAGCTGTTAGCTGTCAGCAGTCAGCAGTCAGCGTAGCGGTCGCCCCGCGGGCGACTGGTTCCGGAATAACAAAAACCGCTTTCTTCCGAGAGAAGAGAGCGGTTTATTCTTTGACGTGCTCGATGATGTCTTCCACTTTACAATCCAGAACAAAGCACAGCGCATCCAGCGTTTTTGTGCTGATGTCCTTTCCCTGCTTCATCCGGTAAAATGTGTTTGCGGAAAAGCCTTCGTGATAAATCAGGTGGTAGACTGTCACATTCTTCTTGAACAAGGTTTCATAGAAAGGCCGATAGCTGATCATTTTCCATCACCCTTTTATAGATTATCATATTTAATCTATTGACTATGTTTAAATAATTGAGTATAATCTATTTATGCTCAAAAAATTGAACATATAAACAAAGGAGGATGTTTTATGAAACAAACAAAACGGATTTTAAGCCTAATCCTGTGCCTGCTGATGCTGGTCGCGGTGGTGCCGGTGATGGAGGCTAGTGCAATTTGTTGCAGAAAAGACAGCTTTGATAAGAGTAGATATACTTTGACCGGTGATATGGCATACGATGTTGCCATGATTGCCAAATCGCAAAAAGGAAGAACATGCACTGATTTTGGTTACAGTGGTGTTGATTATGGTGCATGGTGCGATGAATTTGTTGCCGACTGTATAGAAAATGCAGGAGGAGATGATTCTATTGTTGCGCATGGAGGAACAGTCGCAGACTTTGAGAAAAAAATGCGTGAAAGGGGCGCTGTGGAGGTTAGTTCGCCAAAAGCTGGCGATTTGGTTTTCTTTACATGGAGTCATGTTGAAATTATAACCAAAGTGGAGAATGGTGTTCCATATTGTGCCGGAGGAAACAATGGAACTAGCCCTGGTTCTTGTAAAGGTGAACGCAAAGTAAGTTCTGTTGGATCTTATCGTGTGTATTTAAGACCGAATTATCAGAACACATCTGCTCAGACTTGGGTAGACCTCGGCGATGACTTTTACGCTAGTATTCTTAAATGTGATGGATGGAAAACTGTCGGTTTTTCAAATGAAAATGATAACGTTCAGATTGTTCCTGCGCTTGGTAAGGCATCGGAGTATTGGCATTTTGTAAAGGACGCAGATGGATCTTATTCAATTATTAATTGTAGCAATAATCAAGTATTAGAAGTTTTCAATTCTGGAACTGAAAACGGTACAAATGTGCTTGTTAGACCCGACTGGAATGGAGCAAGTCAGCGTTGGTATATTACGGGGCGTTGGAATGGAGAATACTATTTGCATCCTAAAAACTCTGATAAAGTTCTGGATGTAGATGCAAGCTATGGAACAAACGTACATATTTGGGAAAAGAACGACACGGCTTCGCAAAAATTTTCTATTTATTTGCAACCCAAAGCTGGTGTTTCGACACTTAGCGTTTTAATAGAAGATGGTCGTGCAGTTCTTTCGTGGACAAAAGCAGCCAACGCAGACACATATAATATAAGAATAAAAAAACAGGATTCAGGAGAGCTTATTGATTATTGGAATGAAACCAGCACAACAAAAACGATCAATCTAAAAAATGGATCTTATGTTGCCTATATTGATTCATGCAATTCATACAGTTACGAAAAAAGCAATGAAGTATCGTTTACTATCGATCATAGACACTCTCACAGTTCCAGCATTACCACATCTGCCACTTGCTCTGCTACTGGCATAAAAACCTACACCTGCTCCTGTGGGGACACCTACACCGAAACCATCCCCATCAACCCATCGAACCACGTCAACACCACGAACACCGCTGCAACCGCATCTACCTGCACAGTCAAAGGCTACACAGCCGGCGTCTATTGCAACGATTGCAAAAAATACATCAGCGGCCACGCCGAGCAACCGCTTGCCGCGCACAAGACCACCACGCAAAACGCGAAAGCCGCCTCCTGCACCGCCGAAGGCTACACCGGCGATCAGGTCTGCACGGTTTGCAAACAGACGATCACCAAAGGTACAGCCATTGCAAAGAAAGCCCACACGCTGACCACAGTCAACAAGGCGGAAGCGAGCTGCACCGCGGCAGGCTATACCGGCGACCAGTACTGCACGACTTGCAAGCAGACGATCACGAAAGGCAGCGCCATCAACGCCCTCGGCCATGCGAACGCCGACAGCAACGGTAACTGCACCCGCTGCGGCCAGCACATCAAGGACGTGACGCCGTCGCAGCCGTCCAACCCGCAGCCAAACCCGAACGCCTGCAAATACTGCGGCAAGGTGCACACCGGCCCGTTCGGCTGGCTGATCAAGTTCTTCCACAGCATTCTGGCAATCTTTAAGCGGTAAACCCCTTTCGGCGCTGCGCGCCACTTCCCCCAAAGGGGGCAGCTTATAAACCAACAGCACCCATCCACACGGACGGGTGCTGCTTTTCGTCAGAATGTTCAATTTTCTATGATCCATTTTCAATTCAAAAAAACGCCCTTGACAAAGATCTCCACGCCGATGCCGATCAGAATCAGCCCGCCGAGGATCGCCGCTTTGCCGGCCAGACGCGTGCCGAATTTTCGCCCGAGCAACACGCCGCCGAGACAGATGACGAACGTGACCGCTGCGATCAGACCGCTGCACACCGCCGCCATCGCTGCGCCGTAGTGCGCGATGGTGAACCCCACGGAGAGCGCGTCGATCGACGTGGCAACGCCCTGCGTGAGCAGGGAAATGCCGGTCAGCGCTTTTTGCGGCGCGTCTTCGTCCTGCTGTTTGTGCGCGTCAAACAGCATCTTGCCGCCGATGAAGCACAGCAGCACAAGCGCCGCCCACGGAATCAGCGGCTGCAGCTTTTGAAACGATTGCACCGCCGTGTGGACGAGAAACCAGCCGATCATCGGCATGGCCGCCTGAAACAGGGCGAATGTACCGGCAATCAAAAGCATCGTGCGCCGGTGCATCCGCGGCGCCGCAAGCCCGTTGGCCAGCGAGACGGAAAACGCGTCCATCGCCAGACCGACGCCGAGCAGCAGACTGTTGAGGATAAAGGAAAGGGAATACATCGGATCACCTTCAACGAAAAAACGGCGCGGAGGGCCGTGCCGCTGTTTGATAGTATGCGCGGTTACGCCGTCGCAGTCAGCGCGGCAAAACAATCGAGAAACCGCTCCGCCGCCGCATGAAACGGCAAAAGCGAAAAGTCGGGCGCAGTCAGCAGGTCCGGCGTTTGCGGCAGCAGGTCGACGTCCATAAAATGCAGAAACTCCGCGCGCAGCATCGCATCGTCCACGGCGGTGACCTGCGATTGCTCGGCGTCGCTTGGCACACCGCCGGCAAAGGTTTCATAGATCATCGTCTGCAGCCGCGTTTCATAGGTGAAGTATTGCGGCAACTGCGCCTTCACGGGACGCGTGATATCGGCAAGGTACGCTTCGCTCGCGTCATGCAGCAAACAAAGAAGCTGCACCCTTTGGCTCATGCCGCGCGCCTTGGCTTCCACGGCGCAGGCGACGGAGTGCTGGCAAACGGAGTAGAATTGCGGAAAATGTCCGCCCGCGCGGCAAACCAGCGACAGCGCGTGCGCCACGTCCTCGATGCACAGCGCATCCGGCGCCGGATGGCACGGGTCGATTTTCTTGCCCGTAAACGTGTGGATGGCACTCATAAAAGCACCTCGCCCACCAGATCGGCGTCGCATACGCCGGTGATCTTCGCTTTGACAAATTGTCCGGGCAAAAGCTCGTCTTCGGTGGACAAAATCACCTGCGCGTCGATCTCGATGCAATCCATATAGGTACGGCCGAGATACAAAAGGTTTTCTTCGTCAAATCCGTCGACCAGCACGTCGTACACCTTGCCGATGTGCTTCTGTTGGCGTTCGCAAAAGATTTCATACTGCGTTTGCATAATCAGTTCGGCGCGGCGGGCTTTGGTCGTTTCGTCCAACTGGCCGTCCATCGCGGCGGCCACGGTGCCCTCCTCGGCGGAATAGGCGAAGCAGCCCAACCGGTCGAACTGCGCTTCTTTGACAAACCGTTCGAGCGTTTCAAACTGCGCGTCGGTTTCACCCGGGAAACCGGCGATCAGCGTGGTGCGGATCACAACGTCCGGGATGCGGTCGCGCAGCTTTTGGACGAGGGCTAAAAGGCTCTCTTCGTCGCCGGCGCGGTGCATGTTGCGCAAAACGGTCTTGTCCGCGTGCTGCAGTGGCAGGTCGATATAGCTGCAGATCTTGTCCTCCTGCGCAATGGTGTCGATCAGCTCGTCCGTCAGACAGTCGGGGTAGCAGTAGAGCAGCCGGATCCAGCGCAGAGCGTCGATTCTGCAAAGCGCCCGCAGCAGCGCCGGCAGCGCGAGCTTGTGATAGAGATCGAGTCCGTATTTCGTCACGTCCTGCGCAATGATGACCAGCTCTTTCACACCGTTTGCGGCGAGCGCTTCGGCTTCCGAAACAAGGTCTTCAATCGGCCGGGAGCGCATCTTGCCGCGGATAGACGGGATGGCGCAGTAGGTACAGTTGTTGGAGCAGCCTTCGGCGATTTTGAGATACGCCACATGCGGCATCGTGGTCAACACGCGTGCGCCCGAGAGCGGCAAATTGTATATATCGGGGAAGTCGCAGACGTTTCCTCCGCCGAGCAGCGACCGGCAGACCGCGACGATGTCGCCGTTTTTGCCAAGCCCGATCACGCCGTCCACCTCGGGAATCTCGTCTTTGATCTGATACTGATAGCGTTCGGCGAGACAGCCGGTGACCAGAATTTTGCGGATCACGCCCTCGTTTTTGAGTTCGACGCATTGGAGAATCGTTTCGATGGCTTCTCTTTTTGCGTCCTCAATAAAACCGCAGGTGTTCACGATGACGAGGTCGGCGTCTGCAACCTCGCCGACGAT
>CACWJV010000087.1 GCA_902761265.1 Oscillospiraceae bacterium
GTTGGGAAAGCGAATCGCCGAATACGGCGATCGCGGACGCGCCGCTGTCGTTCAGAACCTCCACCGTTTCAAACAGCGGCACCGGCGGTTTGAGCTGCATGCGCAGCAGCTTGCACGCGCCTTTGCGCACCGTTTCCTTGAGCCGTGTTGTTGGCGTCGGATAAATCGCGTGGCGGCTGTCGCCGGAAAGCACCAGACAGCGCGCCGTGTTTTCGAGATTGCCGCTTTGTAATGCTCCGCTTTGCACACAAAGGCTCACACAAAACCAATCGCCCGGCTGCAAATCGAGTTTGCCGCTGCCGGTCACAGCGCTTTCGCCCGCGCCAAGACGCTGCGGCGCGTCGAGATCGACCGAATCGCCGCACAGCACCCCGTTTTCGTCGCAGCGCGCAACGCAGACGCCGCCGAGCGTGACCGGTGCCGTGCCGTGGACATTTGACAGCCGCACACGCACGCGTTTGCCGCCCACGGCGGTGTTGATCAGCAGCCGGAAAGTGCGGCAGCCGTCGCGGAAAGAAAAAGCGGAAAGCGCCGTATGTGCCTGTCCCCAGGTCTGTACCCACCGTTCCATATTGCCGCCTCCGTTATCCTTCCTTGACAAGCCGGTAGCGAAGCTGCACGATCATATCGTCGGCCATACCGGCGTTTTTCAGATAGGTTTCGGCAAACGACGCGAGATCGGCCGAAGCGAGATCGTCGGCTTTGCCGCCGGTAATCACGCGAAGCATCTCGTCGAGGTTCTTTTCCTTGAAGATCTGATATTTCTTCGCGTCCGATTGTTCCGTGATGCCGTAGTAGTTGTCATAGGTTTGCATATAGTCCGCCACGATTTCGTCATACGACGCGCCGGCAAACGCTTCGAGCAGCGCGCATACGAAGCCGGTGCGATCCTTGCCTTCGGTGCAATGGACAAGGTAGGGTCCCTCCTGCTGCACCATAGTGTTAAGGCCGGACACGATTTTTTCTTTAAATTCGTCGGACCCGAAGTTCATATTCAGCGCCACCGGAATCACGCTGCCGCGCTGGAACAATTCGAGGAAATAGGGCGAATCGAAGGAATCGGCGCCGAGATAGCCGAGGATCTTTTCGTCGTTGTCGGCGAGGTCCAGAATGCACTGCACGCCGGACTGTTTCATCAGTTTGTCCACATACGGCGCACGGTTGTGCTGATTGTCGCACGGCGACGCGGAGCGGTACAGCACGTTTTCGCGCAAGTTGCCGACGTTCACGGCGCGGAAGTTGGCAAAGATTTCGTCGCTGTCAAACGATTCCCGCGTATCGACGTAATGGATATCACGCGCCTGCTGCATATCAAGATACTTGCCGCGCTCCACCAGCGACACCGATCCGACGTCGTCTTCCGAAAGCTTTGCAACCTTCCAAAGATCGTCGCCGTTGTTGATGGCGGCTTTGATATAGTCGTAGCCCGGATAGGCGATCAGCAGCGGATCGCCGGCATTTACATAGTAGCCGTTGTAATACGGCAAATCTTCGAGCGTATAGCCGTTGGAAAACTCCACGCGGACACTGTCGCCGTATTGAAAGCCGTGCGCGTTGAACTCGTCGATCGTCATCGTGAGATAGACGCCGCCGAATTCCGGCTCGTGGATCAGCGAAAGGTTTACCGCCGCTTCGGCGCCGGCGTCCTTTTTGCCGCAAGCCGCAAAGCTTAAAAGCAGGGAAAGCGAAAGCAGGACACAAAGCAGGTTCCTTACAGTTGGTTTCATCGGAATCATCCTTTCTTGTCATTTATTATCAAAATGATACACCGTTTTTTTGTTTTCATGATTTGAATCATGTCTTTCATCAGAAGGAATCATACGCCTGATATCTTCCAGGTTTTCCGCAAAACAAATACCGCGCAAACGTTGGTTTGATGAAAGACCTAACGCAATCATTTGTGTAAGATGCGTCTTTAATCCATCATAGTAACCGTTCAGGTTATACAGGATACAGGGTTTGTCCAGATGCCCCAAGGAGACTTTGGACATAACTTCACTGATTTCCTCCAGGGTACCTGTTCCGCCGGGGAAAGCGATAAAAGCGTCGCCCAACTCGATCATTTTTGCTTTCCGCTCCGCCATGTCCTTCGTCACAATCAGTTCGGTGATGGCATTGTATTCCAACCCGGCGTCGATAAAGAATTGAGGTTCAACACCGGTGACCTTCCCGCCTGCTTGAAGCACACTTTCTGCCAACGCGCCCATCAGCCCGGACTTTGAACCGCCGTAGACCAATGCGTGTCCTGCGCTCCCGATCCAACGCCCCAGTGCGCTGACGGCATCACGCAAAATTGGATCATTCCCCTCATTTGCGCCAAGATAGACGGTGATGTTCATATATTTCTCCCCCTCGGAACGCACAAACAACGCGGCCGAATGCTTCTTTGAATACTCTTTCCGGCAACTGCTCAAAAGGATGCCTGCATCGCCCGATTTCACAAGACGCCCGTTCAGTAGCGCATCCGGTATTTCCAATCCGGTTCCTCGCGCACCTGCGCCCATCGGCCCGCAGTAAAATCGGGAAAGTCCACCGTGCACGAGCCGTTTGCAATGGATTGAGCCGAAAGCGCGGTAATCGCCATCCACGTCGCAGCGTCATATACGTCGACAGGCATCGGCAGATGTTTATCCAGCGCTTCGAAAAAAGCGTCGATCACCAGAAAATCCATGCCGCCGTGGCCCTGTTCCTTCACCCCTTCGCCGCGATAACGCCTCCAGATCGGGTGACGCCATGCATCTTCATAGCGTTTGCGGTTGCAAAACTGCGAAGACCAGTCCCATTCCGCGTCGGGATACGCTTCGCAGTCCAGCAGCACCGACTGCGTCGCCTCCTCATACATCCCCTTGGTCCCGCGCACACACAGACCGCGGCTGTAGTATCGCGGCAAAGACGTATCCAAAGTAATCGCAACGGTTGTCCCGTCGGCACAGGTGAGCACCGTGTTGACAATGTCACCCTGTTGAAAGACGGTCGTGCCGTATTTTTCACGCAGATCGTCATTGGCCTCCATATAAGCATGCAATCCTGCGCTGCGCGAAGCGACCGAAACAAGCGACACAAAGCGGTTGCCGTTGTTGATGTTCAAAATCTTGGCAATCGGACCGATTTCATGGGTCGGATAGTTTTCGGTATTGCGGGTCAGGTATTCATGAAACCGGTAGTGGCGCGTTTCGTTGCCTCGTGCAATTTCGCCCCGCAGATCGTGCATATAGCCGCCCGCGCAGTGGACGATATCGCCGAACAGACCGTGCCGGGCCATGTTGAGCACCATGAGCTCATATTCTCCGTAGCAGCAGTTTTCAAGCAGCATGAACGGGGTTCCGGTTTCCTCTTGCGTTTTCACCAAACTCCAGCAGTCCTCCACACTGTAGGCGCCGCCGACCTCAAGGGCGACCGGCTTTCCGGCACGCATCGCATACAGCGCAGCCGGCACGTGGTTTGCCCAGGCGGAAAAAACGAGCACAACCTCCACCTGCGGCGCGTCGATCAATGCTTTCCAGTCGTCGGTTTGCACCGGCGGCACGGGGCGTCCTTTTTTTGCCAGCCGATCTGCCGTCGCGTCTATACGGTCGCGATAGATATCGCACAGACCAACCACGTTGATATACTCCAGATCAGCGAGCATCTCTGTGACCCACCAGGAGCCGCGGTTGCCCAATCCGATGACACCGACATGAAACGTTTTCATACACAGTTCCTCTTTCCTGTTTTCATTGCATCCAATAAAATCCAAATTTATCGAATTCATTATACATGATATTTTTCTCCTTTTCAATCCTATAAGCAGAAAAACCGCCCGCCAGGAAGAACGGTTTGGCCCATCTCACAAACGAACCGGCTTTTTGCATGAGACTTCCAAGAGAGCTGATAGATTCTATTTGTTCTCTTGCGAAATAGCTATGCGCAGAAGACGCTTGATCTCCGTTTGTTTCTGTTTCCCTTCTAACGCCTGCAAAATATCCTGATCGGTATTATTATTGAGTTTCAAACCGATAATTGTAGTATTCAGTTTCATCCATTCTTTTTTTGCAGTTGAATCTGACATGAGCTCATCGTTCCTTTCTGTATGATCAAAAAGCCAAGATCACAGATCATAATCTCCCTGTATCTTCTTCATCATACCACGCTGTTTTCATGTTAGCAACAGTTTTATATACCCCGTAAACCCCAAGCCCAGCAATCCGGATTTTCCGTCGGACATATGTTCTGTTTTGATCTTTTTTGCGCTTCTTTGCCGCTGATAAGGAATGTCAAAAGCAGCAGGTTGCATTGCCTGCTGCTTTTGTGTCTGTATATCTGTTTGTTTCCATTTACTTCCTCTCTGCCGCGCTTCATGGCACAAAACAGAATAAAACCGTTCAACTCATTTACCCAAGCGTGATGCTCCGTTCTTCCTGTGCAGCATAAAAATCCCGAGCATGACCGTTACAAAGCCTGACAGACCGAACACAAGGTCGATGGCGTTGCCGTTTCTTGCATAGGGCGTCGGAATACTCTTGGTAGGAACGTCTTCGAACTGCACCGTGTCAAAACCGGTATCGGCAGTGTCGAAGCGTTTGATCACGCGGCCTTGTCCATCCACAGCGGTGCTGATGCCGCCATAGGTCGGCTTCACAAGCGAAAAACCGTTTTCGACCGCACGAAGCTGGGATAGATCGGTGTGCGCGTGTTTGATGCCTTGCCAGTCCCAGGACGGCACAAACAGAATGTCGGTTGACCCGGTATGATCACGCACAAATTTGGGGAACGTATCATCAAAGCAAATCACGTTGGAGATCACGCCCTGCCCCGTTGCAACCGAGGGAACGTCGCCGGTACCCTTGACATAGCCGGGGAGCTCAACGATCGGGATCAGATTCGTTTTGACGTATCCGGTTACAGAGCCGTTCGGCTGAACAAGAATGGACTTATTGACTGCGTCGTCGTTTTCGCTGTCGTCGGTATCGGCCACTTCATAGCCGACGATAAGAAGCATCTCGTGCTCCTTGGCAAACGCTGCCGCCGCCTCAAGCAGACGCGGTTCCTCTATATCATCCAGAGCAAAGGCTTCCTCGTTCCAGCAGGCAATCTTCGCGCCCCCGTCCGCCGCGCGCTGCGCTTCGGACAGGAAGTATTGCAGGCTTTCTTCCGTTGAAATCTCTGCATAAGTCCCATCCTCGTGTTTCTCATAGTACGGGCCGACAATGCTTGCAATCTTGACCCGGTTTTCGTAATCATCAACCGAAAACGCCGCAAGCCGTATGCAGCCGAAGCCGATGGAAGCGACCAACATTGCGAGGCAAACGCCGGTGGCCAGTTTCCATCCTTGTTGCTTTTCCGCTGCTGAGACGGCAACCGCGCCGAACCAATAGAGCAGAAAAGACAGGCCGAAGCTGCCAATCAACGACGTGACCTGCACCAACTGCAGAAAGCCGGACTGGGTATAAGCCATCATGCCAAGGCTGCCGATCGGTGTCAGTGTCCGCAAATATTCGACCGAGACAAACACCGTCGGGAAGACCAGACTGCTGAGAAAAGAGCCGGGCAGTTTCTGCGCAAGCAGCCGGTCGGCAAGGAATGGCACGATCCAGCAAATGCTCCAAAGCAGACAAAAAGCAGCGCTCAACAAATAACCGGAATCCAAAATATCCGGCCACTTGATCATCTGACCGACCGCAATGGCGGCAGACAAAAGCAAGAACTGCTTCTTCGTTTTAGCTTGTCTGCTGAAATACAGAAACGCAAACGGCCAGACCCATGCCATAACGCCGAAATTCCACCTGCCAGAGGAAAACACATAGGCGGCAAAGCCGACCGCAAGCATGACCCATGCTAGTTTTTTCAAGGGATCCCGTTTGTTCATGATGATAGACCTCCCGTTATAAAACGCCCGTTAGTATCATTCGTTGCGCGTATACCTTTCATCCGTTCGATGTGTCGCAGACTATATTATCATACCACGTGGCCTGCGCGTTTGCAACAGTTTTATATTGCCCGAAAAATCAAAGTCCGGCAATCTGGAGTTTGCGTTGGACATATGTTCTGCCAGCTGATAATAAAACCAAAGCAGCAGGTTCATTGCCTGCTGCTTTTGCGTGCGTATGTGTGTTATCTTTTGAAAATTGCCATGGTGTGTCTGTTATCTCATTCAATTAAACAGATTCTTAAAGAAGTCAAGTATTTTTTGGAAGAAATCGCGGATCGTGTCCAGAAAACTGCCGCCGTTGTCGTTGCCGTTGTTGCCACCGTTGCCCGGTTGTTCCGGCTGCGGTAATGGATCGGTCGTCTTTGCCGTGCGGCTCAATTCTTTGCCGCAGACCGTGCAGCAAACCACTTCGTCGTAGCTGCCGCCATGATCGGTCGTTGCGTCGACTTCGTTTTCGCGGATGGGCGCGTCCGGGGTGTGCCAGGTGGCGTTGTAATGGATGACAGCGTTCAGGACGTCCGGTTTGCTTTCTGTCCAGAGACGATGATCCGTTTCGGACAGCAAGGTGTTCCAAATATCAATCTGGTCATACTGTTCTTTTGTGCCGGCATAAAAGACATAGGCCAAGTTGTTGTTTTGGGAAGACGATGTGGTATCGATTGAGGTCACACTGACCGGAATCGCAATGCTTTCCAGTGCTGTAATGGCGGAAAGCAGGCCAATTTTGATTTCTGTCAAGCCGACCGGAAGCGTCAGGTGCAGCAGATAGGGACATGGGTTCATCAAGAAGGCACTGCCTTCGATTGTCTCCACGCTGTCAGGAATCTTGTAAACAGACTGCGGATTCCCTGCCGGGTAAAGGATCAGGGCCGTCATGTCATTATTATATAAGCAGCCGTATCGATCGGTTGCAAAGTTTTGATTCTTCGGATCTGCCGTAAATGCAGTCAGGGAAGGACAGTCTTCAAAGGCAAACGCATCCAGCTTTTCCAGCGTTTTGGAAAGCGTCACGGTTTTCAGCGCTGTACATTCTCTGAACGTATCTAAATCAATGGACACTATCCCCTCCGGAATGACGATATCCGTCAAAGCAGTGCAAGCAAAGAATGCGCTTTCTTCGATGCTTTCCATACTGTCCGGAAGCAAAACCTGCGTCAGAGAGCGGCATTTGCGAAAGGCGCTTTTTCTGATGATTATCAAACTGTCCGGCGCAACAAATTCGGTTGTCGGGTTTCCTTCCGGATACCGGATCAGAACCGTTTTTTCCTTATTATACAGACAACCGTATGCGTCAGATGCATAACAGGGATTTTGCGGGTCGACTGTGATTGCGACAAGCGATTCGCATTCCTGAAACGCCGGCTTGGCGATATTGACCGTGGCAGCGGGAATCTTGATGTCTGTCAGGGCACTGCAGCCCCAAAATGCATTGTCGCCGATTTTGGCGACCCCGTTTCCCAATGTGACGGTTTTCAGATTCGCGCATTCATAAAACGAATACGAATCGACCGTGATTACACTGTCCGGTATGTTGATACTTGCCAGAGCACTGCAGCCCCAAAACGCAGAATGTCCGATTTCTGTTATACCGGCGGGAATCGTGATTTCCGACAAAGCACTGCAACCTTGGAACATAGAGTCGCTGATTTTTGTCACCCCGGCCGGTATCGTAATGGTTTTCAGCGAAACGCAGCCTGCAAACAGATTGCTTTCCAATTCTGTCACGCCGGATTCGATCATAACATCTGTCAGCGAACTGCAGTTCACAAACGCACAATCTTTTACGATTGACACACTGCCGGGAATTGTAATATCTGTCAGTGCACTGCAGCCCCAAAACGCTTGGGACCCAATCCTTGTGACGCCGTCCGGAATGGTAAGTTCCAATAACCCGCTGCAATTATAAAACGCATAACCGCCGATGGTCTTCACGCTGTTTGGAATCGTAATACCTGTCAAATTGCTGCATGCGGAAAATGCGCTTTCGGCGATTCCCGCACAGTCATCGCGCAGCACCAGATTCGTATTTTCGGGCATTGTGCCCTTATATGCAAAGGCAACCTTGCCGACATACACAACTCCGTCCGGCTGGCGGCGATACCATGACGAGCAGGTAAACCCAGCATAGTCGATGCTCGTCACGCTGTCAGGTATCGTGATGGTTTCCAATGCGGCGCATTTGTCAAACGCAAGGTAGCCAATCTCCTGTGTGCCGTCCAATATTGTCAGTTCTGACAGGCAAGAGCAGCGATGAAACGCATAAGAGCCAATGGTTTTCACGCTGCCGGGAATGGTGATCCGTTCCAACGCTTTGCAGTCTTCAAACAGCTGTTTGATTCCGTCAGAAAGCGTCACCGTTTCCAGCGCGCTGCAGTCTTCAAAAGCACTATCGCCGATGCTTGTCACGCTGCCGGGAATCGTCACACTTGTCAGACCGGTGCAGCCGGAGAAGGCGTAATCACCAATCGTTTTGACGCTGTCCGGAATCGAAATGCCCGTCAGATTCATGCAGTCCTGAAACGCTCCGTAGGCAATTGTCGTGCAGTCGTCGAGCAGAACAAGACTTGTATTTTCCGGCATTGTTCCGTTATAGCAGCATGCAGTTTTTCCGATATATACCACACCATTCGGCTGGGCATTCAGCCAGGGCGTGTTGAAAAAAGCGACTGCATTGGCAGATGTCACGCCGTCCGGAATCGTCAGGTTCAAAAGATTGGTGCAGTTGCGAAAAGCAGCCCAACCGATACTGGTCACAGCGTCAGGAAGCTCTAATTCC
>CACWJV010000088.1 GCA_902761265.1 Oscillospiraceae bacterium
AATCAGCCAGATTGCAAGTCCCCAGCCGAACGCGTCGATCATCGGGCGGATCGCGAGCAAAGCGCTCCAGCCGATCAGAAAATAGCCGCCGGTGGCAAGGATGGCATAGCGGTGAAAGTCGATCGCCGTGAAGGTCACGCCCACCGCTGTGGCGGCGATCAGCAGCACGGTCAAAATCAGCGTCAGCACCGGACGCTCGCGCCGCAGCCCGGTCAAAAGGATCGGCGCATAGGTGCCGAGAATCAGCGCATAGATCGTGCAGTGGTCGAGCACCTGCAAAACCTTTTTGGCGCGTTCATGCCTTAAGCCGTGGTAGACGCTCGACATCGTATAAAGAAAGATCATCATCAGCGTATAGATCACACCGCCGAGCAGCCCCCAGTAGTTGTGCTTGACGATGGAGAACACCGCACACAGCACCAGCGCCACCACGCCGAAGCCGCCGCCCACGATGTGGGTGACCATGTTGAAAATCTCTTCGCCGCGGGAATAGCCGGGCAATGTGCGATCATCGAGTTTGGTTCTGGGCATGGGTACCAATCCTTTCAAGGGTCAATGCGTGGGTTGCCGGGCGGTCGCCGTCGGTGATTAGGGTGTAGCTTTGCGTGCGCAAAACGTCGAGCAGGTCCTCGTTCGTCCGGATGGCCGTTTCGGTGCGGATGCCGCCGCAGATGCGGTCGGTCTCGTGGTGGGTGTCGCTGCCGCTGATCATCGGCTTGCTGTGCTTCTGCGCCCAAAGCAGCGCGTCGTAATTGGCACGTTCGTCCGTGTGGCCGTTGAACACCTCAATCCCGTCCAGCAGCGCCGGGTCGCAGCGGGTGATAAACGGGCGGTACGGGTGTGCCTGATAGATCAGGCAGCCGGCGTCGTGCAGGTTGCAGCTCATTGTGCGCTCATCCCACAGCAGCAGATTGCCCTGCCGGCGCAGCCAGCGTTCGTCCACGCCGTAGATAAGATAGTCGTTGACCGTGGCGTAATGCCGCAGCTCCAGCCCGAGCAGCACCGGAAAGGCGCTGCCGCAGTAGGCTTTGAGGGTATGATAGGACGAAAGGTAAAAATCCAGATCCTTTTGCGGCGCAAAGAAATGGCCGCCCAGAAAGGTCATGGGGCTGAAGTGATCGGTGAGAACAATGCCGTCGTAACCGGCGTCGGCATAGCGCCGGACGAGTGCTTTCGGATCGATCGAGGCGCACCGCGAAACGGTGCCCGTGTGGCAGTGAAGTTCATAGTTGTACATGCTTTCGCTTCCTTTCCTTGGTATTGACGGTTTCGGCCGATCCCGTTTGTTGGGTGACAGTATAGCGGATTTTCGCAATTTGAAAACCCCCTGACAAGAGAACTGACTCTCCGATTTGTAGAATTCCACTTGACAACCGCCTCTACAAATAGTAGAATAAGGAAAAAAGTCGGACAAAGGAAGGAGCGATTTCATGCCGCAACAGGAGCTTGAACAAAAAATTGCCGAAAACCTGCGGCTCTACCGCACGCTGCACGGCTTCACGCAGGCGCAGCTTGCCGAATGACTGAGCTATTCCGACAAATCTGTGTCCAAATGGGAGCGCGGCGAAGCGACGCCGGATATCGGGATTATGTATACACTTTCGGAAATCTACGGCGTAACGGTGTCGGAGCTGATTGGACAGACGGAAAAAAGCAAGGAGACACAGGAAAAGCTCAAAGCGGTTGAAAAAGACCGCAAAGCGCTCGAGCGCGCCAAAAAGAAAGCGATGGAACGGGCGAAAAAACAAAAGAAGAAGAAATAGCAAAACGAAAAGGCAGCCGCAACGCTGCCTTATTATGATAGTATTACAACGAGCTTACCGCTGACTGCTGACTGCTAATCGCTAATCACTGACCACTGAAAAAGCGACCGCCGAAGGGTCTTGTTCTGCCGGTTGTCCGTTTTCGCCGGACTTGTGCAATGCAAAGAAAAACTTTCTGCGCCCGATCGGAGAATTCTCATTTTTCTCTTTACTCTGCCGGAAAACTGTGCTACAATAAAACGTAAACAAACTCGCAGTTAAAAACGGAGGAAGCACCATGAACGAAAACTGCATCTGGCATTCCATTGACCCAAAACGCGTCACTCCCGAAGACTTCATCGCTGTGGTGGAGATTCCCAAGGGCAGCAAAAACAAGTATGAGCTTGACAAAGAGACCGGTCTCATCATGCTCGACCGCATTCTCTATACATCCACCCACTATCCTGCCAATTACGGCTTTATCCCGCTGACCTACGCCGACGACTTCGACCCGCTCGACGTGCTCGTCCTCTCTTCGGAAGCGCTGCATCCGCTCACGCTTGTGCGCTGCTATCCCATCGGCGTGATCCGTATGCTCGACAACGGCCGTGCGGACGAAAAGATTATCGCGGTCCCCTATTCCGACCCGATGTACAACTCCTACCGCTCCATCTTTGCCCTGCCGAAACACACGTACGACGAAATGACCCACTTCTTTTCCGTATACAAAACGCTGGAAAAAAAGGAAACCGCCGTGGACGAGGTGCAGGACAGAGACGTCGCTGTGGAAATCATCTCGCGCGCGATCGAAAGCTATCGGCAGAAATTCCCCAAAAAAGAACAGTAAAACACAACACACAAAAAAGGCAGCCGCAACGCTGCCTTATTATGATAGTTTAACAACCTGACTGCTAATTGCTAATCACCAATCACTCACCACTGAAAAAGCGACCGCCGAAGCGGTCGCTTTTTGCAATCTTATTTCTTGAACATCGGGCGTGCCACATAGGTGGTATGCAGCAGCTCGTGCGCCTTGTGGCTGTTCGGCTCGCCGAGGAACTCCGCGTAGACCTGCTTGATGTCTTCGCTTTCGTGGCTCTTGCGGTGCGGACGGCTCTTGTCGTTTTCATACAGCGCCGCGGCACGCAGGGCCTTGAGGTCGGTGAAGTTGCGGACAGATGCCGGCTGGGTCGGCTGACCGCCGCCGTTGATGCAGCCGCCGGGGCAGCACATGATTTCGATAAAGGTGTAGTCGGCGGTGCCGGCACGAACCTTGTCCATGAGGATCTTCGCGTTCTTGGTGCCGCTGGCAACGGCGACCTTGACGGTCAGACCGGCGAGGTCGTAGGACGCTTCCTTGACGCCCGCCATACCGCGCACGTCGGTGAACTCCACGTTTTCAAGCTCTTTGCCGGTGATGACTTCCGCGGCGGTACGGAGCGCGGCTTCCATCACGCCGCCGGTCGCGCCGAAGATGACGGCAGCGCCGGTGCCCTGGCCGAGCGGTGCGTCCGGATTTTCATCCGGCAGCTCGGTGAAGCGGATGCCGGCCGTCTTGATCATGCGGCCGAGTTCGCGGGTCGTCAGCACATAGTCCACGTCGGCATAGCCGCTGGCGTTCTGGTCGTCGCGGCCGATCTCGAACTTCTTGGCGGTACAGGGCATGACGGAGACGGAGACGATGTTCTTCGGGTCGATGCCGTTCTTTTCGGCGATATAGGTCTTGATGATCGCGCCCTGCATCTGCTGCGGAGATTTGCAGGAGGACAGATGCGCGAGCTGATCGGGATAGTAGTGTTCGCAATACTTGATCCAGCCCGGCGAGCAGGAGGTGATCATCGGCAGCACGCCGCCGTTCTTCACACGGTCAACCAGCTCGTTGGCTTCTTCCATGATGGTCAGGTCGGCGCCGAAGTTGGTGTCATACACCTTGTCGAAGCCGAGACGGCGCAGCGCCGCAAAGAGCTTTCCGGTCACGTCGGTGCCGGGCGCCATGTCGAAGCATTCGCCCAGGGTCGCGCGGATGGACGGCGCAGCCTGCACGACCACATATTTAGACGGGTCGGCGATGGCGGCGAAGACGTCGCGGGTGCAGTCCTTTTCATACAGCGCGCCGGTCGGGCAGGCAACGATGCACTGGCCGCAGGAGACGCAGCTTGTATTGCCGAGCGGCAGCTCATAGGCGCAGCCGATGTTGGTGTCGATGCCGCGGGCGTTTGCGCCGATGACGCTGATGTCCTGGTTCTTACAAGCGGCGACGCAGCGGCGGCACAGGATGCACTTGTTGTTGTCGCGCACCATGTGGGCGGCGGAGGTGTCAAGCTCATAGTGCGGCTTGAAACCGTCGAACACGCCTTCGTCCTCGATGCCGTATTCGTGGCAAAGCTTTTGCAGCTCGCACGAACCGGAGCGGATGCAGGACAGGCACTTGCGCTCGTGGGTGGAAAGGATCAGTTCGAGCGTCTTTTTGCGGGACGCGCGGATCTTTTCGGTGTTGAGGAAAATCTCGGTGCCTTCGCGTTCGATCGGATAGACACAGGCAGCAACAAGGCTGCGGGCGCCCTTGACTTCCGCCACGCAAAAACGGCACGCGCCGATTTCGTTCATATCTTTCAGGAAGCACAGCGTCGGCACCTCGATGCCGATCGAGCGGGCAGCTTCCAGGATGGTTGTACCGTAAGGTACCGTGCAGGGTATATTGTTGATTTTGATGTTAAGCATGTTATCCATTGTCTGCACCTCCCCTTATTCCTTGATGATTGCGCCGAATTTGCAGGTCTCCATGCAGGCGCCGCACTTGATGCACTTCGAGGTGTCGATCGTATGCGGATTTTTGACCGTACCGGAGATCGCGCCCACCGGGCACTTTCTTGCGCAGGCGGTGCAGCCGCGGCACTTGTCGGCGATGATCTTGTATTGCAGCAAATCTTTGCAGACGCCGGCCGGGCACTTCTTGTCAACCACGTGAGCAACATATTCGTCGCGGAAGAATTTGAGGGTCGCAAGCACCGGGTTGGGCGCTGTCTGGCCAAGACCGCAAAGCGAGTTCTCTTTGATGTAGTAGCATAGCTCTTCGAGCTTGTCCAAATCTTCGAGCGTGCCGTTGCCGGACGTGATCTTGTCGAGCATTTCAAGCAGTCTGCGGGTACCCACACGGCACGGCGTGCACTTGCCGCAGGATTCGTCGACGGTGAAGTTGAGGAAGAACTTCGCGATGTCGACCATGCAGTTGTCCTCGTCCATAACGATCAGACCGCCGGAACCCATCATGCAGCCGATGGCCGTCAGGTTGTCGTAGTCGATCGGGGTGTCGATGAGGCTCATCGGGATACAGCCGCCGGACGGGCCGCCGGTCTGGGCAGCCTTGAACTTTTTGCCGTTCGGGATGCCGCCGCCGATTTCTTCGATGATCTCGCGCAGCGTAGTGCCCATCGGGATTTCCACAAGACCGGTGTTCTTGATCTTGCCGCCGAGGGCGAAGACCTTTGTGCCCTTGCTCTTTTCGGTACCCATGGAGGCGAAGTAGTCAGCGCCTTCGCGGATGATGGTCGGGATATTGGCAAAGGTTTCGACGTTATTTTCCGTGGTCGGTTTGCCGAACAGACCCTTGACAGCCGGATACGGCGGACGCGGTCTGGGTTCGCCGCGGTTGCCTTCGATCGAGGTCATGAGCGCGGTCTCTTCGCCGCACACGAACGCGCCTGCGCCGAGCTTGATGTGCAGATCGAAATCGAAGCCGGAGCCGAAGATATCCTTGCCCAAAAGGCCCATTTCCTTCGCCTGGGCGATGGCGATCTCGAGACGTTTGACGGCGATCGGATATTCCGCACGCACGTAGATATAGCCTTCGGTCGCGCCGGTCGCATAGCCGCAGATGGTCATCGCTTCGATGATGCAATGCGGGTCGCCTTCAAGCACGGAGCGGTCCATGAACGCGCCCGGGTCGCCTTCGTCGGCGTTGCAGACGACGTATTTCTGGTCAGCCTTGTTCGCCGCGGTAAAGCTCCATTTGAGCCCCGTCGGGAAACCGCCGCCGCCGCGGCCGCGCAGGCCCGAATCCTTGACGATCTGGATGACCTCTTCGGGCTTGAGCTCGGTCAGACACTTGGCAAGCGCCTGATAGCCGTCGTAGGCGATGTATTCGTTGATGTCTTCGGGATTGATCACGCCGCAGTTGCGCAGCGCCACACGCTTTTGCTTTTTATAGAAGTCGGTCTCCTTGAGCGGTTTGACCTCTTCCTGAGCGCCGGCCTTGGTCTCATCGTAAAGCAGACGCTGCACGATGCGGCCCTTGAGCAGATGCTCTTCGACGATTTCGGGCACGTCTTCGACTTTCACTTCGCTGTAGAAGCAGCCTTCGGGATAAACCACGACGACCGGGCCGAGCGCGCAAAGGCCGAAGCAGCCGGTGCGGATGACCTTGACTTCGTTTTCGAGGCCTTTTTCTTTGATCTGGGCTTCAAACTGTTCGATGATCTTCGGGGAGTTTGAGGAGGTACAGCCGGTACCGCCGCAAACAAGCACATGGGATCGATACATTTCGTTTCCTCCTTATTTTTTCAGTGCGCCGACGGTGTATTCCACGACGGGATTGCCGTTGACGAGGTGATCCACAACGACCTTCGTCGCTTTTTCCGGATTCATAAGCACGTAGGTGACCTTTTCCTTGCCCGGTTCGGTCACTTCCACGATCGGCTCATACTGGCACATGCCGATGCAGCCGGTCTGCGCCACGGTGACGTTGGTCAGGTTGCGCTTTTCAATCTCTTCGGAAAAGCGGTTCATGACCGGTCTTGCGCCGGCGGCGATGCCGCAGGTCGCCATGCCGACCACCACGCGGGTGACGGCGGTGGAATCTTCGCGCGCGGTCATTTTTGCTTTGGCGGCGTCTCTGAGCGCCATGAGTTCTTCGAGTGATTTCATATCATTGCACCTCCGTGAGTTCTTGTATATTGTCTTTGATGTAGCCTGTCATCCACTGCATGATGGACGGATCGTTCATCGGCACATCGCCCAAAATTTCTTTGATCTGTGCGGTATCGAACAGGAATTCGCTGCCGTTGATCGCATGGCGGTATAAAAAGCGGATGTGTTCGTTCATCGCCGCAAGCATGACGACGGTGTTGGCCATGTCGCCCAGCGGCACGAAATCCACATGATCGGTGTGGAAATAGGCGCGCACATTTGTGCCTTCGCCGACCGTGCTGTCAATCTCCAAAGAGCCGCCGGTCATTTCCGCCGCCATCTTGAACAGCGGCACACCCAGTCCGACCTTGCGCGTGGTGCGCGTTGTAAAAAACGGGTCGCGAACCGACTGCACCTGCTCGGGCGTCATACCCTTGCCGTTGTCATAGATGCCGATCATCAGCGTATGTGCCGTCGTGTTTTCCAACACTTCGATCTCGATTTCGGACGCATTGGCCGAAACGGAGTTTTGCGCCACGTCCAGCACGTTGAGGGATAATTCGCGCATTATGCGTATTTTGCCAAAATGCCCTTGACGTCGGATGCGCTGATCTTGCCGTAGACGTCGTCGTTGACCGTCATAACCGGCGCAAGACCGCAGGCGCCGATGCAGCGGCAGGCGGAAAGCGAGAACTTGCCGTCGGCGGTGCATTCCTCTGCGCCGATGCCGAGCTGTGTGCAAAGCTCATCGAGCACGCCCTGCGAGCCCTTGACGTAGCATGCAGTGCCCAGACACACGCTGATCGCGTATTTACCCTTCGGCGAAAGCGCGAACTGCGCATAGAACGTAGCAACGCCGTAGACTTTTTCCAGCGGGACGTTCATGCCGTCTGCAATTTTCTTTTGCACCTCAAACGGCAGATACCCGTAGATATCCTGCGCAACCTGCATCACATGCATGAGCTGGCTTTCATCTCCGGCGCATTCAGCAATGATTGCGTCCAGCTTCTTAGCCTGTTCCGGTGTGTCGGAAAAGGGAATTTGGCTGATTTTCTTAAGCATGGATAGATCCTCCTTTTCACGGGACAATCCCGTTTTGCAAATAATACGTCTTAAAACCATCTTGCCGCAGCAGAAAAAAGCCTGCGGCATGTCAAGTCAATATATCATAGCATATCCGCGCAAAAAAATCCATAGGTTTTTTCTGCCGTTTTTCATGAAAGCGGTCATTTTTTGAAAAATTAGCAACTGCTAACCGTCAAAGCCTTTGCTTTGACTGCGTTTTATGCTAGAATATACAAAAGAAAACCGCGAAGGAGAGAACCTGCATGTATCAGACAGATTATCCCCGCCCGTGTCCGGACGACGGCGCCTATCTATTTGTCCACTTTGCCGGCAACCGGCCCACGCAGGAGCGACTGCGTTTTGCGCTGAGTGACGACGGCTTTCATTTCGAGCCCCTGTTTGGCGGCAAGGACGCCGTTTTGCAGCAAAAAGGCACCGGCTGCGTGCGCGAGACGGCTGGCTGTCCAACCATGCGCTGGTCACCTGGCGGTCGGACGATCTGATCCATTGGACGGACGAGACGATCCTCGACATCCGCGCATTCGGCGGCAGCTTTGCCGACACGACGCGCGCCTGGGCGCCGCAGGCGATCTTTGACCAAGACAAAAAGCAGTATATGGTCTATTGGGCGCATTCGTCCGGCACCGAGATCCCGGCCGCGCTGTACTATGCGTACACGCGCGATTTCAAATCGCTGTCCGCGCCGCAGCTTCTCTATGCACGCCGGGGCATCCAGACCATTGACGGCGATATTGTCTATAACGAAAACGACGGATACTACTACCTCTATTTCAAAGAGGACGTCACCCAGTCCATCGCGTGGGTGCGGTCAAAGAGCCTCACCGGACCGTATGACGCCGAACCGCCCGTCATCGCGTCGCACGCGCCGTCGGGTGTGGAGGGCAGCTCGATGCTTCGCCTTCACGGCACAGACCGATGGCTGCTGTTCATGGACGAATACGGCAAACAGCGGTTCTTTTTGGAGGAGACGACGGACTTTCAGCGCTTCACCCCGGTGCCGCGCGACTGCTACGGCTTTCACGGCTTTGTGCCGCGCCACGGGAGCTTTCTTTGGATTACGAACGAGGAAGCGGAGAGGCTGCGGGCCGGGAGAATTAAGAAGTAAGAATTGAAAACGGAAGTGCCGGAAGAAAGGTGCAGTTTATGCAGTTTTTCTTTGAAACTGCACCAAAACTGCACCGCGATAAGCCCAGACGTGGTGGGCGTTTTCGACCATTTTGTGCAGTTGGTGCAGCTTTTTTTAAGTCAGTGACAAAAAGTAAACCCTATAAAAAGTTTATAATGAACTGAAAAAAAGCTGCACTTTCTGCACCTTTGCACCCCGCGCGACTGGGCGCGAACGGTGAACGAAACACAGATCGATCGGCGCTGCTGTCGACTGATGACTCAGCCGCACCGTACACGGAATCAGCCGGCCGCAAAATGCGGTCAGCTGTTGTGTTTCAATACAAACTGTTTGCTGTTTACTTTTCGCCCAAAAGCTTTGCCAGCTCTTCCATAAACGTGTTGATATCCTTGAACTGGCGGTAGACCGAGGCAAAGCGAACATAGGCCACTTCGTCGGCAAAGCGAACATAGGCCACTTCGTCCAGCCCCTTGAGCTTTTCCATCGCCATCTCGCCGATATGCACGCTGGTGACCTCGCGGTCGAGCGAGTTTTGCAGTTCCTGTTCAATCTCCGTGACGACCGTTTCGATCTGCGCGATCGACACCGGGCGCTTTTCGCACGCACGCAGCATCCCGTTGAACAGCTTGACACGGTCGAACGCTTCGCGCGACTTATCTTTTTTCACCACGATGACCGGCACGGTCTCGATGATCTCATAGGTCGTGAAACGCTTGCCGCAGGCGATGCATTCGCGTCTTCTGCGGATCCGTTCGCCCTCATCGGTCGGGCGCGAATCAATCACTTTGCTTTCGCTGCAGGCACAAAACGGACATTTCATGGGGATCCCTCTCTTTCACTTGCCGAAGGCGGAACTGTATGAAATATTGTAGCATACTTTAGCGAAACATACAATATGTATTGCGAAATTATTTTGCGGAAAAACGCGCCGCAATCGCCTGCTGCTGGGCGATCTCCTGCTGTATTTCCAAAAGATACGCCCGGCACGCCCCGTCGCGGCAAAGAAGTTCCCCTACCCGGCGGACACGGTGCAAAAACCGGTGACTGAACAACACGTCGTGTTCCATGCGCACCAGCGGACACACGCCCCGGCCGCGCGGGTCGATCCGCACGTCGATCCCGCCGTCCGGTTGCACAAACGGGAAAAACGGAAAGATCCGGCACGCCAGCGGCCGCGCGTTCCGGTCGCAGACCCCGCCGCAAACGGCAAGCCGCCGGTCTTCGGTTTCAATCACGCGAAGGGCGGTCGGTTCCCCCGGAAACAGCAGCATCCCCGTTTCGTCGTCGCCGCTGCAGCAGCTCGAGCCGCACAGCACGCCGCAGTCGGTACGCAGCGGTGTGGCATCGCGCAAAAGGCGGAACGCCTTTTGATAGATTCGTTGTTGTTTTCTCGTCATACCCATCACCTGTCCTACTGTACCATAAATCCTGCCGTTTCGTCAAGAGACCGCGGCGTTCGGGCAAAAAGCAACCCGATCGCATCTTTTTTTCACACGCTGACCTTCTTCGCCGTTTTTCGACGATCGACTGTGGTAGAATGCAGTCACAAACACAACATCTTGTGAAAAGGAGACGATCTTATGTCGAATCAACCAAACAAAACGCCCGGCGTCTATACCGAAATGCAGCTTGCCATGCTGGCGGGGATGGTCAATTGCTCCCTCAACGGCTCCGCCGTTTGGCAAAAGATTCCCTGCCGCGGCGAAAGCCCGACGAGCTGATCGTCTGGGCGGCGCAGGAGACCGTGCGGCGGATGACAAAATAAAAGCGAAAAAAGCATTCGCATCTTGCAAAAGCGGTTTCTTTGTGCTATCCTTTTTTTATTCTCTGCACAAAGAAGGGATTCCTATGAAACGATGGATTGCATGGCTGCTGTGTCTGCTGCTCTGCTGCGGCACACTGCCGGTGTTTGCCGCAACCGAAGATCAAATTTCCCGCATCACTTGCTCCATGTACCGCGACGGTGCGACCGGCAGAGGCTTTTGCTGGTTTACCCGGCAAAACGGAAACAGCGATCTGCTGCTGCAAAAGGCGGGCGACGACACCGCTAATGCAAAGCATTACAGCGGCACCTGCCGGGCCTATCGCAAGCGGTATTCGCATCAGGTTGCTGTGACCGATCTGGAACCCGGCACCACCTATCGCTACCGCGTGGGCGATGCGCAAAAAGATCTTTGGAGCGACTGGTGCACATTTCGGACGGACGACAAGGACGACAGCTTTTCTTTCATCGCCATCGCGGACGTGCAGGCCGGCACGATGGAAAAGTTTTTGAAAGCGGCAAAAACGCTGCGCGAAGCGGAGCGCACGCTGCCGGATTCCGACTTTACGGTCAATCTCGGCGACTATGTCAACGACAACACCAACGGGGAATGGGATGACTATTTCGAGGCGTTTTCGTTCAACAACGAAACCCAGACCGGCGTGCCCGTTGCCGGCAACCATGACGGCAACTTCACAAACAAATTCAACACCAACTGCTTCAAAAACATGTTCTGTCTGGATCAGTCGGTCAACCGCTCGCTCGAGGGCGTCTATTATTCCTTTGACTACGGCAACGCGCACTTTACCGTTTTGAACACCAATGATATGTACCCGATGAGTCAGGCGCAGAAAAACTGGCTGGTCAACGACGTGACAACCAGCAGCGCCATGTGGAACATTCTGCTGATGCACCGCTCCGTCTATTCCGCCGGCAAAAATATCAACAAGCCGGACACCGTCATCCAGCGCAACATGCTGCTGCCGGTTATCGACCGGCTCGGCATCGATCTGGTGCTGTCGGGCCACGACCACATGTATCTGCGCACCGCCCCGATGAAGGGCGAAAAGAGGGTGGAAAACCTGACCTGTCGCACCGAACCGTTTCACGGCGAGGATGTGACGTTCACTGTGGCGCCGCAGGGCACGGTCTATGCAATGCCGTCTACCGCCGGCACCAAGCGCTACAGCGTCAACCAAAATGCCATCTCCCCGATTCTGTCGGCTGCGGACAAAGCCTTTTCCACTAAAGAGCGCGGCGGCTGTTTTGCAACGGTGGAAATCGACGGCGGACGGCTGGTCTACCGCGCCTACACGGTCGACGACGAAACACAGGCGCGTACACTTGTGGACACCTATGCGCTGGCAAAAGATAGCGCAACGCCCCGAAAAGCAACCGCTCTCGATCAATCGCTGCTGTCCACCATTGCCGCCTGGCCGGGCAATCTGACGGCTGGCCTTTGCGGCATGCTCGTCTCCTATCTGAAGCTGCTCGTGCAGGTCATCGCGCAGGCAGTGCGCTAAAAAAGGTGCGCGTTTGCGGTTGAATCCGCATAAAAATCTTGCAAAACCCGTCGGTCTGTGCTATAGTATTTAAGATAATGTATATTCCTGCGGGAAGGTGAAAGAGATGTTTCAATTAGGGTTTGACAACGACA
>CACWJV010000089.1 GCA_902761265.1 Oscillospiraceae bacterium
TGTCGCAGGTCTGTGCAATCTGCTGCGCCGTCTGGCCGAGCAGAATCAGCTTTTTGACCTTGCCCGGAAAGCGGCGCACCCAGTCGGTGAAATCGGCGTGCTTGTCGTAGCCGCCGCCGATGAGCACGGTCTTGCCCGGCATCGCGTCGATCGCCTTGATGGCGGCGTCGGTGTTGGTGCCCTTGGAGTCGTTGTAATACTTTACGCCGCCGGTTTCGCGGACAAATTCGATGCGGTGCTCCACGGCGACAAACCGCTTTGCCGCGTCGCGGATAATGTCGAGCGGCACCCCGGCGCAGTGCGCCATCGCGGCGGCCGCCATAATATTTTCAAAGTTGTGCAGACCCACAAGGTTGACGTCGTCGGTATCGAGCAGCTTTGTCACACTGCCGTCTTCCGAAAGCCAGATCGCGCCGTCGCGGTAGTACCATCCATTCTCGAGTACCCGCGCGGAAGAAAAGAACACCACCCGGCACGGCGCTTTGCCGCCGAAATCGCGCAGCACGTCGTCCTCGTAGTTGAGCACGCAAAAGTCGCTGTTGTCCTGATTCTGCGTGATGGATTCCTTCACTTTGATATAGCCGTCCATCGAGCCGTGGCGGTCGAGATGGTCGGGTGTGATGTTGAGGATCGCCGAAACCTTCGGCTTTACGGTGCGCATCGTTTCGAGCTGGAACGAGCTGATTTCGGCCACCGTCCAGCCGCCGTCCGTGCTTTCGAGCGCCAGTCCGGTATAAGGGATCTCGATGTTGCCCACCAGCAGCGTGTGGGCGTTCCAGGCCTTGAAGATCGCGTAGGTCAGCGCGGTGGTCGTAGTTTTGCCGTTTGTGCCGGTAATGGCCACAAGCGTGCCTTTGTCGTGGCGGTAAGCGAGCTCGATCTCGCTCCAGATGGGAATGCCCTTTGCCGCAACGGCAGTCAGCACGTCGGAAAACAGCGGCACGCCCGGGCTGGTCACGCAGATATCGATCCCGTCAAGGTCGCCGTCGTGCAGTTCACCGAGCAAAAATCGGCACTCGCAGCCGATGCGTTCGCACACGGCCGACGTGTCAAGATCGGTTTTTCCGTCGTATAAGACAAAGTTTTCGCCGAGCTGCCGCAGCAGCTTTGCAGCGTCGATGCCGCTACGTCCGGCACCGACGATTAAATATGTTTCCATGATAAAACACCTCCGAACGTTGAATGGAGAATGATCTGTCTTTTACAGGTTTTAATAATGGAGTAAAGCAGTTTGTAAAGCTCCGCACTGTCTGCACCCAGGTCAGCTCCTTCTTCATGAAAGATTCCTGCTGTTTTCATGACTCTGGTTCAAAATGTTGCTGGAAACATTTTTCAATATAGGCACTGTTTGCGCAAGTTTCGTAATACATAGGCATATCAGCCTTCTTAAAAAAATTGTTCTTCGCTTTTATGCGATTGAAAATTTTTTCAAAAAGAATATCTTCGAGGACAGCATATATAGAAATTCCCAATATTAAGGCAACGGCAGTTCCAATTCCCGCAGCAACACTTTTGAAGCAAAAACCTATGATTGAACTGAAAAGCAGAATTCCTAATCCATAGAACAGTATTGTAAGCGGGATATTAACAACCACACCCAGAACATGTTCATGCAAATTGCTTTTTTCAGGAATGATTACGTTCGTTGCTGATATTGTTTTTTCTCCATCAGACAAACTCAACCTTTTATATTTATGGTTTACTTTCAGTAACGGCTTTGCCTCTTGATACTGAATATACAACTCTTCCGGTAACCCATTTTCAAATTGATAGGTCAATGCAAGCCAAAAAACACTATCAAACAGGGAAAAAGTTGATTTACAGTTTGAATACAGGCGCAAGACCACACGTCCGTTTTCGGGAACAACTTCAAGCTTTTTCTTTGGATAAACTTTCTGCGCTTTTTTACCATCAATAATTACATAAGCTATAAAAGAACTATTATTTATAATTGTACTCATACATATCTCCAGAACACTTTTTAAGCATCAAATGTAATGGTAAGCAGATTATTACTTATTTCTATTTATACAATTATCAACCCGGATTATCATTCTCTATTTGCTGAATGGTTGTACAGACTTGTTTGATCACACGCTCAATTCCGCTTTGATATCCGAATCCGGATAGCGCGCGAGGATTGGCGCGATCACGTCTTTGAGAAATTCCTCCACCTGTCCGGCGGCGCGGCCGGTATATTTTGTCGGGTCGAGGTGCTGCTCGATCTCTTGCTTCGTCAGCGGGAACGTGTCGTCCGCGGCAATGCGGTCGATCAGATCGTTTGCGCCGCCCTCCAGCTTGACCTTGGCGGCGGCCGCGTGGGAATGGACGCGCAGCGCTTCGTGCAGTTCCTGCCGGTTGCCGCCGCGGCGGACGGATTCCATCATGATATTCTCCGTTGCCATAAACGGCAGTTTTTCCATCACACGGCGGTTCACGACCTTATCATAGACCACCAGTCCGTCCGTAACGTTGATATAGATTTGCAAAATCGCATCCACGGCAAGAAACGCCTCGGCCACGGAGATGCGCTTGTTGGCACTATCGTCGAGCGTGCGCTCAAACCATTGGGTGGAGGCCGTCATCGGCGCGTTGAGCGCGTCGACCATCACATAGCGTGCCAGCGAGCAGATACGCTCGGAACGCATCGGGTTGCGCTTATACGGCATCGCCGACGAGCCGATCTGGTGTTTGCCGAACGGCTCCTCCATCTCTTCAAACGACTGCAGAATGCGCAGATCGTTGGCAAACTTGCATGCGCTTTGCGCCACGCCGGAGAGCACAGCGAGGAAATAGGAGTCGACCTTTCTGGAATACGTCTGACCGGAAACCGGCACGCAGCCGTCAAAACCCATATCCGCGGCGATCAGCGCTTCGAGCCGCTTAACCTTTTCTTCGTCGTTGTCAAACAGCTCCATAAAGCTCGCCTGGGTGCCGGTGGTACCTTTGGAGCCGAGGAGTTTGAGACGCGAAAGCTGGAATTCGAGGTTTTCGATATCCTCCGTCAGCTCGTTCATCCACAATGTGGCGCGCTTGCCGACCGTCGTGAGCTGCGCGGGCTGCAGATGGGTATAGGCCAGGCACGGCAGCGCCTTGTATTTTTCGGCAAAGGCGGCGAGATTGCGCAGCACCTGCGCGCACTTTTTGAGCACAAGCAGGCTCGCTTCGCGCAAAATGATCACGTCGGTGTTGTCGCCCACATAGCAGCTTGTGGCGCCGAGGTGGATAATCGGCTCCGCCTTGGGGCACTGCTTGCCATAGGCATAGACGTGACTCATTACGTCGTGGCGCACCTCTTTTTCGCGCGCCTCGGCCACGTCGTAGTTGATATCGTCCTTGTGCGCCTCGAGCTCGGCGATCTGCTCGTCCGTGATGGCGAGGCCGAGGGTCTGTTCGGCTTTGGCCAGCGAGATCCACAGCCTGCGCCAGGTCTTGAATTTATGGTCGTTTGAAAAAAGATATTGCATCTCCTCGCTTGCATAGCGTGTGGAGAACGGGGAAATATAGCTGCTTCTGTCTGTCATGGCTGAACCTCCAAACTATCGATAGACCGAAGGCAGAACCCGAACCGAAATAATTCGGAATTCGGAATTCGGAATTCGGAATTGTGGGACGCCGCGCTGCGCGCGATGCGTCAAATGTGTTGCTTCGCACATTGTTGGACACCGCCTGCGGCGATGCGTCTAAAGCACAGCGGCAAAGTGGATGTCTTTGCCGCAAGGTATCTTTTTGTTTATTATAATTTGCTCATTCCCGTCAGCGGATCGCTTCCGCCGCGGAGTTCCGTTTTCGGCTTCTGCAACGTTTGTTCGCGACCTTAATTCCGAATTCCGCATTCCGAATTCCGAATTAAGCAAATCATCGTCGCCAGACGATTATTTGCTGCCGCCCGAGTTCTCCTTGCGAATCACGTCATGCGCGCCGCCCTCGACAATGCTCGTTGCCGAAACGAGGGTCAACTTCGCTTTTTGCTGGAATTCCTTGATATTCAGCGCGCCGCAGTTGCACATGGTGGAGCGGACTTTCGAAAGCGTGCGGTCCACGTTGTCCTTGAGCGGACCGGCATACGGCACATAGGAGTCGACGCCTTCTTCAAAGGAGAGCTTCTTGTCCCCGCCCATGTCGTAGCGCTGCCAGTTGCGGGCGCGGTTGGAGCCTTCGCCCCAGTATTCCTTGACGTAGGTGCCGCCGAAGAAAAGCTTTTCTGTCGGGCTTTCGTCAAAGCGGGCAAAGTAGCGGCCCAGCATCACGAAGTCCGCGCCCATGGCGAGCGCCAGCGTCAGATGGTGGTCATAGACGATGCCGCCGTCGGAGCACACGGGCACATAGACGCCGGTTTCTTCAAAATAATCGTCGCGCGCTTTGCACACGTCGATCAGCGCCGTCGCCTGGCCGCGGCCGATACCCTTGGTTTCGCGGGTGATGCAAATGGAGCCGCCGCCGATGCCGACCTTGACAAAGTCCGCGCCGCAGTCCGCCAAAAAGCGGAAGCCGTCGGCGTCCACGACGTTGCCCGCGCCGACCTTCACCGTATCGCCGTAGCGTTCCCGGATCCAGGCGATCGTGAGCTTTTGCCATTCGGAAAAGCCTTCGGACGAGTCGATGCAAAGCACGTCCGCGCCGGCGTCCACAAGGGCGGGCACGCGGTCGGCATAGTCGCGGGTGTTGATACCGGCGCCGACCACAAAGCGCTTGTGGCTGTCAAGCAGTTCGTCGGGGTTTTCCTTGTGCGATTCGTAATCCTTGCGGAACACGAAGTAGAGCAGCCGTCCGTCGTCGGTGACGATGGGCAAAGAATTGAGCTTGTTGTCCCAGATGATGTCGTTCGCTTCGGCCAGCGTGGTGCCCTCTTTGGCGGTGATCAGCTTGTCAAGCGGCGTCATAAAATCCTTGACTTTTTCATCGGTACTCATCCGGGTCACGCGGTAGTCGCGGCTGGTGACGATGCCGAGCAGCTTGCCGTTCGACGTACCGTCGCTGGTCACGGCGACGGTGGAATGGCCGGTCTTTTCCTTGAGCAAAAGCACGTCTTTGAGCGTCGCTTCGGGCGTGAGATTGGAATCGGAAGACACAAAGCCGGCCTTATACGCCTTGGCGCGTGCCACCATGGCCGCCTCGTCCGCCACGGACTGGGAACCGTAAATAAACGAAACGCCGCCACTCTTTGCCAGTGCAACCGCCAGCCGGTCGCCCGAAACGGACTGCATGATAGCAGATGTCATCGGAATGTTCAAAGAGATGGCGGGTTCCTCGCCTTTTTTAAATTTGACAAGCGGCGTTTTCAGCGACACATTGGCCGGAATGCAGGCGCTTGAGGAATACCCCGGAATCAGCAGGTATTCGTTAAAGGTATGGGAAGGTTCGTTGATATAGGTTGCCATGGCACTCTTCCTTTCTCTTTCGCTATATTTTTTCTATTATAGTATAAAACTGCCCTGCTTGTCAATGACAAACGCCGCATGAAACGTAAAAGATTTTGCGTCCATGACGCTTGCCTTTTGTGCGAAAAAACGATATACTGTTTTCCAGAGGTGATGATGGTGGATATTCGTTTATTTTATCGCGAACAAGGCGACGGCGAAGCCCTCGTTTTGCTCCACGGCAACGGCGAAAGCTGCGATTATTTTAAGCATCAGATTCCGGTTTTCTCCCGGCATTATCACGTGTTTGCCGTTGACACCCGCGGCCACGGACAAACCCCGCGCGGCACAAAGCCGTTTACCCTCTCGCAGTTTGCCGACGATCTGCGCGACTTTTTTGACGCGCACGGGATCAAACAGGCGCACGTTCTCGGCTTTTCCGACGGCGGCAACATCGCGCTGATTTTCGCGCTGCGCTATCCCGAACGGGTAAAATCCCTGATCCTCAACGGCGCGAATCTTGAACCCGAGGGCGTCAGGCGTCGCTATCAGTGGCCGATTGAAGCAGGCTACCGGCTGACAAACCTGTTTGCCCGCCGCAGCGAGGAGGCGGCGCAGCGTCACGCACTGCTTGCACTCATGGTGGAAGAGCCGCACATCGCGCCGGAAAGTCTCGCTTCACTGACGGTGCCGGCGCTGGTGATTGCCGGCACACACGACATGATTGCGGAAAAACACACCCGGCTGATTGCCCGCAGTATCCCGGGCGCACAGCTTCGGTTGCTCGACGGCGACCATTTTATCGCAGCCAAACAGCCGCAGGCGTTTAACAACGCGGTGCTGGCGTTTTTGAAAACGTGCGAACCGGTCTGATTATTTTTCGTCTGCCGCTTGCTTTTTACGGAATTATACGGTAGAATAAAAAAAGATTAAAAATTATGGAGGTTATACCTATGAAAACGACAAAGAAACTCACCGCCGTTTTGCTGGCGCTGCTGATACTGCTGTCCGTGTTTGCGCTTGCCGCGTCCGCGCTGGGCAGTGCGCCGCAGGCCGACGTCACCACAACCGAACCGGACGATCTGACCGGCTATAATCCCGCGTCGGGAGAATCCGAAACGACCTATGTGCTGCGGCAGCTCAAAAACTTCATCCAGAACATCCGCGACACAATCCGCGGCTTTATGCAAAAGCTGCTGCCCGACCTCCTTTCCGACCTGCTGTTTCCGCCGGCCGAGGAAGACGCAGCCGCAAAGGCCTGACGTCATCATAAAAACAGCACTTACGAAACGCCGTAAGTGCTGTTTTTGTTTGCCTTAAAACACAACCGTCTTGTCTTCGCCGACACCGTTGACGCCGCAAAGCTCATATTTGTTGCCCTTGGGGTCGCACAAAAAGCCGGTGAGCGTGCCGAAGGTGATGTGGTAGTCCGACTGCATGACGCCGAGGTTAAACTTCATCACAAACTCGTCGCCGATATCAAAGGTGAGATCCACCATCCCGTGCTCGTCTTTGATATGCCACAGCAGCGGCGTTTCATGGGTAAACGTGACCGGTGTGAGCAATGTGGAGTCGTTTTCAAACCAGATAAGGTTTTCGTTGAACTGATCCTGATCCACGCTTTGGTTGCGTGTGAGGTTAAAGCCGAAGTACTGCTCCCTGCCGTCGATCGGCAGCCGGCACATCGTGGTGACCCAGTCGTAGTGCGATTTGCGCGGATAGTAGCCGCGGTGGTCGTCGATGATGGCGAGCGTGTTTTCGTCCGCAAGCAGCCGTTCGCCGTTCACTTCGAGATAGCCCTCAACCCGGAACAGATCCTTTTGGGTATACAGCGGCTTGTTGTCGCCGAACGGGATGTTGACCACGCTGGGCTTCGAGACGCGCTTAAGGTTGAGCCGGTACGACACGTCGCCCTTCTTTTCGCTCAGACCGAAGCCCGACACGATCGCTTCGCCGCGCTGAAAATCGTTGATAAACCGGATCTGGGTTTTGCCGGTTTCGGCTTTTGTTTCGGCGCCGCGCAACAGATTTTCGGAGATGACGGCCTTTTGCGGCGGCAGCATCTCCTGCCAGGCAGTACATTTTTTGGTCTCGGTGTTATACACCACGGTCAGCGCCGTGCCGAACACAGGCATTTTGCAAACGGCTGTGAGCAGCACATATTTGCCGAAATTGACCTCTGCCGCCTCCCACAGCGTCAGTCGCATGCGGTTGAGCTTATTGGGCAGAACGGAGGGTTTGTTGACCTTGAGGAAATCCATCGTTTCAAACTCTTTGTCAAATGTGCCGAAATAGCAGTTGCCGTTTTCGTCGGCGATATCGGGCGGCGTGGGCACTGCGTTGCGCTTTTCGGAAAGCACCGATTCAAAATCCGTTGCCATGAGAGAACCACCTTTCAATTGTTCTGTAAATATTATAGCAATGTGAAGAAAGTATGTCAAGCTTTTTAGGGCCAAGGGCCGAGGGAGAGAAGAAGCGATGGAATGACAGTCTGGAGCATCGTTGAACCAAAAGGATCCCGCGTTCCGGTGTTTTTTGGCGCATCGCCGCAGGCGGCGCCCAACCCCTTTGCCCTATGCCCTCGGCCCTTGGCCCTTTGCCCTCCCTATGCCCTTGGCCCTCCCTATGCCCTTGGCCCTAACTAAAAAAAGCGCCCAAAGGGCGCATTTTTAGTTGTTCACCTGATGATGTGCGCCGTCGCTTTCCGGCGTCAGGGCGGCAAAGGTGTAGCCCTTACTGAGCGCCCATGTGATGAATTCGTCCATCACGTTGACCGTATATTCCTTCACATCGTGGCAA
>CACWJV010000090.1 GCA_902761265.1 Oscillospiraceae bacterium
ATGTCCCGTCAGCGACAGCGCCTGCAAAATGCCGAGGCCGGCGGCGGACGATTGCAGCAGCGCCGTCAGCACCAAACCGGCGAGCAGACCCAGCGCCGGGTTTTCGAGCGCCAAAAAGATTTGCCGCACCTGCTCCATCCCGCCGAGCGGCGACAGCGCATCTGCGGCAAAGATCATGCCGTACATCAGCACGGAAAACGACAAAAGAATTGTGCCGATATCTTTTTTGCGCTGGTCGCGCACAAAAAGCAGCAAAACGACGCCGACGAGCGCCAGCACCGGCACGAACGAGGTCGGTTTTAAAAACTGCAAAAAGACCAGGTCGCTTTGCACACCTGTCAAGCTCAACAGCCACACGGTGGCTGTGGTACCTACATTGGCGCCGATCACGAGCGGAATCGCCTGGGAAAGCGTCAGCACGGCGCCGTTGACCAAACCCACGACCATCACCGTCATGGCGGACGAGGACTGGACCACGGCGGTCAGCAGTGCGCCGAACGCGCAGGCGCGCAGTTTGTTGTTGGTGAATTTGGAAAGCAGGCCGCTCAATACACCGCCGGCCTTTTTTTCCAGCATATCGCTCATCAGCCGCATACCAAACAGCAGCATGGCAACGCCGCCGAAGAATTGCAGCACGTCAAAGATCGTCATAAAAGTCCCTCCGATGGGTATCATTTTCTCCTATGATATCAGTTTTTTCCGTTTGCGTCAAGGCGATTCTCGTTTCTTGTACAGAATTTGCTTTTGCCGCCGGACACAAAAACTGCCGCACCGGTGGGGTGCTCTGCGCAAGGAAGTGTCGGTTTTTGAAGGCAAATTCTCCGAAATGCTGCGCCGACAATCCTTGACAGTCGGCAGACTGCCTGCGGCTTGCGGCTTTGCCTTCCAAAGAATTTACACTTCAAAAACTGCAAGGCATCCGCAAAGCAGACGATTTTTCGTGAGAACAAGGCATAAAAAATGGGCAAGGCTGACGCCTTGCTCATTTTTTTAACACCGTTATCGCGGAAAAGAGGCGCTTTCGGGCGGCACTTCCTTACGTAGGGCACCCCTTGGCGTGACAGTTTGTGATTGGAAATTGGGTTACGCGGCAGCGGCCTCTTCGTTTTCGTCCTTTTTGCGGGAAAGGATGAGGTTTGTGATGATGCCGAGAATCAGCGCGGCAGCGATCTCGGTGATCGTGACCTGGCCGATCTTGAGGGTCATGCCGCCGATACCTGCGATCAGGATGACGGAGACGACGAACAGGTTTTTGTTCTGGCCGAGGTCAACCTTTTGCAGCATCTTGAGACCGCTGACGGCGATGAAGCCGTAAAGCGTGATGCACACGCCGCCCATGACGCAGGAGGGGATCGTTGCAAGGAAGGTTACGAACGGGCCGAAGAAGGAAACGATGATGGCAAGGATTGCGGTGGCAAGGATTGTGACGACCGAAGCGTTGCCGGTAATAGCCACGCAGCCGACGGATTCGCCGTAGGTGGTGTTCGGGCAGCCGCCGAAGATTGCACCGACCATCGAGCCGACGCCGTCACCGAGCAGGGTGCGGTGCAGGCCCGGTTCTTCCAACAGGTCGTGGTTGATGATAGAGGACAGGTTCTTGTGGTCGGCGATATGCTCGGCAAAGACCACGAACGCAACCGGAATATAAGCCACGGCGATGGTGGCGATGTATTTGCCGTCGACGGCGGACAGGCCTTTGGCAGCTTGCAGGAAGGTGAAGTCGGGGACCCACTGCATATTTTGGAAGAGGGAGAAATCAACGATCATCAGGTTTTCGTTGCCGGTCTTCATGCCGATCAGCGTGAAGCAGGCGGCAACCGCGTAGCCGGCGACGATACCGATGATGAACGGAATCAGACGCGCCATCTTTTTGCCGAAGACGGAGCAGATCATGATGACGAAAAGCGTGACGAGCGCGCAAATGAAGCCGACCCAGCCGTGGGCGCCCATAACAAACGCGGAGCCGTCATTTTCCGCAAAGTGCAGCGCATCGCCGACGGCGTTGCCCGCAAGGGACAGACCGATGATGGCAACTGTGGGGCCGATGACGACCGCCGGCATCAGCTTGTTGATCCATTTGACGCCTGCAAATTTGACGATGAGGGCGATCACAACGTAGACAAGACCGGCAAAGATCGCACCGATGATAATACCAGCATAGCCCGCTTCCGTGGACACAGCGCCGGCAAACGCGGCAAACATGGAGCCGAGGAAGGCGAAGGACGAGCCGAGGAACACCGGGCTGCGGAACTTCGTGAAGAGCAGATAAACGATGGTGCCGACGCCTGCGCCAAACAGCGCCGCCGACTGGCTCATGCCGTTGCCGACGATGGCAGGCACGGCGATGGTGGCCGCAAGGATGGCAAGCAACTGTTGGAACGCGAAAACGATCAACTGGCCGAATTTGGGTTTGTCTTTGATTCCGTAGACAAGATTCATGATTTGGTACCTCCTGAATTTTTGAACTTTATCTTTGAGCGCCGCAGCGCATAAAGATCTTATTGCTTTTCAATTGTGACGCAGGCCGTCTCTTCAAACGGCGGGATCTGCACATGGATCCGCTCCTCGCGCGAGGTGGGGATGTTTTTGCCTACATAGTCCGCGCGGATCGGCAGTTCGCGGTGGCCGCGGTCCACCAGCACGGCAAGCTGGATTTTGGCGGGCCGTCCGTGGGCGAGGATCGCGTCGATCGCCGCGCGCACCGTGCGCCCCGTATACAGCACGTCGTCCACGATGATTACGATCTGATTCTTGACGTCAAACGGGAGCTGCACTTCGTTGAGCGTAGCGTCCGCTTCAATATCATCGCGGTAGCGGGTGATGTCGAGCGTACCGGTTTTGACCGCCGCGCCGAGCTTTTCCAAATCATGTGCGATGATCTGCGAAAGCTGCTCGCCGCGCCGCCGGATCCCGACGATGCAAAGGTCCTGCGTGGATTCGTTGCGCTCTATAATCTCGTGGGCGATGCGCATCAACGCACGGTCCATCCCGATGGCGTCCATGACTACCGAATACAACCGCATGTCCTCCTTTCGGGCAAGAAAAAAATCCTGCCGCAAACCGGCAAGACTGCAAGGCGCAGGAAAACTCCTGCGAAAGCTATGATTCTTGTCGGTCTCTCCGTACCGCTTTTAAAGAAGTTGTTACCAATATTATACGATAGGTGACACAAAAAGTAAAGTCTTTTTATGGCAAAAATGTGTTTTTTTTAAAAGTTGAAAACCCAAAACGCAAAACGCGAAATCGGGTTTTGTTGTGCAAGCAAATAAAAAAAGAAAACCCCCAGCGATTGCCGGGAGCCCCATGTCGATTGTATTGCAGGATCAGCCTTTGACAGTGTCCTCATCCTTTTTGAAAAAAGAAATGAGCTTCAAAAGGAAATCCAAAATGATCTGAATATAGCTCAGGCCTTTATCCATAACGGCGCTTACCTCCTTCGAAATCAGTCGGGTCTATCTATGCATAAACATCAGAATACCATTCATAAATAGATTATAATTGATTTTTTTTAGTTTGTCAATAAAAAATTCAAAAAATGTTAAAAAATACGTTTGCAAACAAAAAAGCCGCAACGAAAAACAACGTTACAGCTTTTATTGTACAGATAAACTTTAAACTTTCTTTAAACAGGAAACAGTTTGTTTAGTCTTTGGCAGTTTCGGCCGTCGCCGGTTCTTCGGAACGGACAAACAAAATGTTGTCGCTCGGGGAGCAGATATCGATCGCTTTGGACAGCACGTTCATGTGCACCGTCTGATGTTCGCCGCCGTATTCGCCGTCGAGCGTCCAGGCGATCGGTCGTTCGACTGTGATCTTGACCTGACTGGTTTTCAACAGGATGATGCGTTTGCCGTCATATTCTTTTTTGCGGATCTTGTTGAGCAGCGAGGGCGCTTCTGCAACCCTGGCCTTGCGCACCAGCAGCACTTCGAAATAGCCGTCGTTGAGCTTGACCTCCCGTTTGTTTAACCGGAAGATACCGGAGATGGACGTGGAGTTCGAGATCGAGCCAAAGGAGAAATCTCCCTCCAAATCGCCGCCGTCATATTCGATCTTCATGTGGGTGGAATTGATGTTTTTCCATTCCTTAAAAAAGCCGTTGAGAATATAGGCGAAATGGCCGAACATATTTTTCATCCACTGCTTTGTGGCATAGGACGAACGGGTAAACGCGCCGAAGGCCGCCACATAGGAATAATAACGATTGTTGAACAATCCGATATCGTAGCTGTTGATATGTCCGTTTTTAATCAGATCCGTTGCCTCTTTCACATCGCGCGGAATGCCGAGCGTGGAAGCGAGGTCGTTGGTGGAGCCGGTCGGGATATACCCGATCGGGATCCGGCGGGGCAGATCCATGACACCGTTGATCGTTTCGTTGAGCGTCCCGTCGCCGCCGCAGCAGATCACGAGATCTTTGCCCGCGGCAAAGTCTTTTACAAGCTGCGTGGCGTCGCCGTGGCCTTTGGTGTTGTGGATTTCAAATGCGTATGCGTCCGACGGGAAATGATTGACAATATCCAGCGCGCTGACGCGGGTACTTGTGCGGCCGGCACAGGGGTTGACAATCAGTAGGACTTGTTTCTTTTGCTGTTCCATAGGTAAAACCTCTCGCTTGAGGAATCAATTTCCGCTTTGCTCTATTGTACGACAAACGGCCGTGTTTGTCAATCGCTTTTTTGGGAAACTGTGTCAACGCTGTCTGCTGGCCGGGCAATCCACATGCGTTCGAAAGGTACGCCCGCCAGCTTTTCGAGTATCCGTTTTTCGTCGTCGCTGACCGCGGCGACGCCGGTTTCCCGCTTTTGCCGGATCTTTTCTTTCACCAGCGCGTGCTTTTCGCGCGTCAGGTCATAGCGCAAAATTGCCAAAAGCGCGAGCAAAAGAAAACAGATCGGAATCAGTGTGAAGCACAAACTCACACCGAATACGGCGCGCGGCGTTTGTTCGGCGGCGGTTTTCGCCGTGTCAAACCCGAACACGCCCAAAAGCTTTCCGATGCCGAACGCGGCAAAGCCGGAGACAAATTTTTTAATGAACGTGGAAAACGTGGCAATCACACCCTCGCGCCGTTCGCCGGTGATCATCTCGTCCACGTCGGTCACGTCGGGGAAGATGTTGCTTTGCACGCTCGCCATGCCGGCAAGGCCCACGCCGTAGAGAAACTCCACGGCAAAGATCATCACACGTCCCCCGGCGCCGCGGCCAAACCACGCGACCAGCAGCGCGCCGACGGCAACGGGCACAAACACCTTGGCCGGGAGTTGTTTCGATTTGCGGATGGAAAAGAAGTAGGCCGGGAAAAAGCCGAGCGCTTCGCCGATGCCGGAGACGAGGATCAGCATGGAATAGCTGCTTTCCTGATGCAGCACGGTCTTGAGAAAATAATAGAAGCACTGCGACACAAACGCCGAGGAAAACAGTGTGAAAAAACCGAACAGAAAATAGCGGCGGAACACGCGGTTTTGCAGCACCTTTTGGTACTGCCCGACAAAGGCGCGACCGTCGAGCGGTTCGTGGTGCTGCCCGAGCGACGACGGCTCCTTTGTGCCTTTATAAGTGAAGATCAGCGGCAGACTCGTCCAAAGGCACAGCACGGCGCCCATGACGGCAAACCGCGTGCGGTGGACAGGGGAGAAGGTCGGCGTGGTGACAAGGCCGTTGATCCCGCCGAGTACGATTGCCGCAACAAAGTAGGACGTATAGCTCGCCACGGCGTCCATGACGGTCTTGACCGCGTTAAACTGCGTGCGTAAATTGTAGCCCGGCGCCAGCTCCGGCAGCATCGCCGTGTGCGGCACGCTGATGAAGGTGGACACGGTTTTATAGAACATATATGCAAACACATACCACCACATCGTGCGGCTGCTGTTGCCTGCGGCGGAAATGCCGAACGAATACCACATCATGAAATAGGCGACGACGGCAAACGGGATCCCCCATTTGAGATACGGACGGTGGCGGCCGTCTTTGTGGCGCGTGCGGTCGGTGATGATGCCCATCAGCGGATCGGTGACGGCGTCGATGACACAGGAAAACAGCGCGACCGTGCCGTATTGCGACGTGGACAGCCCCTCAACGTCTGTCAGAAACGGCAACAGATAACTGCCGAGCACATACGGCCCGCCGCCGGTAAAGAAGATGGCGGAGTTATAGGCGATCATCGGCCACAGTTTTGTGCCGGGTTCCACACCGATCAACTGCAGCAGTTTGGTTCCAAGCGCGTGCATACGGGTTGCGGATGGCATACGATCCCTTCTTTCGCTCTGTTACGGCAGCAGATAGCCGACGATGAACAGTTTTTTGCTGGTGATAAGCCCGCGCACGTCGTGCGCAACGGGCACGGTTTTGCTGTTGAACTTGTTGTATTCCACAATCTGCTGCTTCTCTTTGTCCCATTGCACCATCACTGTATGCAGCGACCCGAACACGCGCCGGTGGTTCCAAAACGACAGCACGCCGCAGCGGTGCTCTCTCAAGGCGTTGAAAAAGGCGTTGTAGTCATACGTCTTTTCGAACGCGATGCCGTGGCTTTTGAAATAACGGTCGAGCAGCAGGGGGTTGGAGCCGAAAAAACCGCAGGCGACCGACGACTTCGGATACATCTCCAGACAGATATCCGCCAGCGGCGCATGGCTGCCGAGCGCATGGGCGGCGTTGTACAGCGCGATCATTTCGCAGCCGTTCCACGCCATGTGGTAAAAGCCGTATTTCATTTTGGCAACCTCTCCCGCGCCCTGTCCGTTGATAAAGCCGTCGCCCGGGTCAAACTGCAGATTGTGTTTGTAGTTTCGTTTTTCCAGCATTGCGCACACTCCCTTGACAGATTCTGGTTTTATTATAAAGGTCATGCAGGGTTCCGTCAACCGCACGCGGCGGAATTTGGAACTTTTTCAAACCTGGAATCGTCAAATTAAACAAATTTCAGTATCTTAGTTTATATATTTTGACAAAAAGGTAGAAAACAATTTTTTTGCTTCAAAACGCTTGCTTTTTTGCAAAAACGGGTGTACTATATACACGCAGTCGGGTGAGTAACAGCTCACCGACCGCCTGAATTTGACAGTTTCTCATAATGTTTTCTTCGTATTTTCTCCTAATGAAAGCCATCCGGCAACCGCCGGGTGGTTTTCATTTTATCGGATTCGGTTGCTTTTTCGGTGCGTATGCGCTATAATGAAACGCAATGATCCAGGTTACAGGAAAGGGTGTGTCGGATATGCGGCAAAAATCGTGGCTGTGCAGGCTGCTGGCGGTGGCGCTGCTGCTGTGCCTGTCCGGGTGCAAAGCGCAGCAGACGCCGGCGCTGACGGTGGACGGCGTGCCGGTTTCCGGAGGCGTCTATCAATACTATCTGCACGACGCGCTGCGGCATCCGGCTAAGTATTCGATTGCGGAGGGCGACGAAACCGCGGCCGGGGCACAGGCCGAAACGCGCTGCCGGGAGATTGTGGCGCTCGACCGGTATCTGAAAGAAAACCGAATCACCGTTCGCGCCGATCTCAAGCGCGACGCCGTGGCGCAGGTGGAGGGACAGTGGGCGTTGTTCGGCGCGCATTACCGGGAACGCGGCGTAACAAAGCCGGACCTGACGCGCATTCTGATGTTTGATGCGCAGAAAAAGCAATTGGTGCAAACGCTGTACGGTACCGGCGGCAAACACGAGGTGGCGCTGAAAACGCTGAAAAAAAGCTTTTCCAAACTCTATGTCGGCTTCAAAGCGTTTGAAGGCCCACTGACTAAACAAAACGAGCAGGGCGAAACGGTGGAACTGACCCAAGCGGAGCAAAAATCGCTGCGGGAATCCTTCCGCCAGATGGCGAACCGCGCCAACAGCGGCACCGATCTTGACGCGCTGTTTGCCGAATACAGTGAAACGCAGGGCCTTGTGGTCGTCAGTCCGCTTTCGGTCAGCATCATGAAAGACGGCGACCCGATGTATGACGCCGATTTCTTCGGACAGGTGAGTGCGCTGCGACCCGGCGAAACGGGTGTGATCGCGTCGACCGGCAGCCTGTATCTGCTGCAGCGTGTGGACATCACAGCGAGCGACGACGATGCGTTTGAAGCCTACCGCGACGAGGTGCTGTACCGCGAAAAGATGGCGGATGTGGAACAGCGTGTGGCAAAGCTCGGCGAAGCTCGGCGAAGAAACCGTGATTGTGCGGGAAGAATAGAAGGGAAATGTGCGCCGTGATCAAACCTATAGCAGAAAGCGATATCGCGGCATGCGCCGCTTTGATCAGAACATCTTTTGGAACCGTTGCGGATACCTTTGGATTCACTGCAGAAAATGCGCCGCGGTTTACTGCTTTTGCGGTGACAGAAGAAACACTTTTGCGTCAATTTGCAGAAAAGCGCAGATGGATGGTTGCGTATTATTTGGATAACGGCGTGATTGCGGGCTATTATTCTTTACTTTTGCAAAAGCATCCTGTATGTGAACTCAACCATCTTTGCGTTTTGCCGCCGTTGCGGCAGCAAGGCGTCGGTGGCGCTTTGCTCCGGGATGCGTTTCAACGTGCACGTGACGCCGGTTGCAAAACAATGAATATCAGCATCGTAGAAGAAAACGCGCCATTGAAACAATGGTATGTGAAAAACGGATTTGTCCATCTGGGTACAAAGAAGTTTGAGTTCTTTCCTTTTACATGCGGATATATGGAAAAGGTATTATAAACAGCAGGGCAGGATTCACGCGGAATCCTGCCCTCACTTTATGTTCTGATGATCTTTAAATCGCTTTGAGCAGCGCCGGCAGCTTCATGATGGCCGACGGGATGCCCTTGAGCAGTTTGCCAAGACCCTTGGCGGACGATTTGTCGTCGTTGA
>CACWJV010000091.1 GCA_902761265.1 Oscillospiraceae bacterium
TCGGTGCCTTCGTCGTCGTGGTTGCCGAAGACGGCGGCAATCGGGGTATGGAACAGGCTTAAAATGTCCATCACCTGACGGATCGCGAATGTGGCGCCCCACTTTTTCTCGGCGCTGTAGCCGGCAATGTTGTCGCCGGTCAGTACGATGAGATCCGGTTTCGTTTGCCGCACGGTTTCAAACAACAGCAGCTTTTCCACCGATGAGACCCAAATCGCTTCCTGAATATCTGCAATCTGCAAAATGCGCAGTTTGCCGTCGTTGTTAAAGGAAAGACGGGTACACTTTTCCCGCTTTGCGCCCTGATAATCATAGGCGGCGAAGGCGGTGCCGACGCAGGGAACCAGCAAAACCATGGTCATGAGTGCGGCGAGCAGACGCTTGGCTTTCATAGTATCAACTCCTTTTATCTTTATTATAAAGAAGAAAGATGCAAAATGCAATACTTTTTCGCGCCGGAATGGAAAAAGCGCCGCCCGGAACAACCGCATACACGGGCTGTTCCGGGCAACCGGGGTTTCGTTGTCAATCCACCTGCAGCATCTCTTTTCCGGCCTCCACGGCGCGGTTCCACATCGTTTTGACGTCTGACACAAAATCATCCCAGCCCTTTTCGCCGCGTGTATATTGCAGCAGGCTGCCGCCCACGTCTGTGCGAAATGTGCCGCCGGGGTAGGCGCGGCTGAGATCCGGCATCGCCGTTTCCCCGTCTTTCGTCAGATGGCGCAGCGTTTCCGTTTTCAACGGATCGTCGGACAATTCGCCCTCCTTGAAGGTGTTAAACGGCGAAAGAAAGCCGAGATTTTCCTTTACAAAGCGCTTGCCGTCCTCGGCGGAAAACAGCCATTCGAGAAAGTCCACCGCTGCCTGCTTTTGCGCGTCGGACGCTTTGTCGTTGACCGCAAGATAGTGCGTCGCGTCCACGGTCAGACCCATAGCGTCTTCGCCGTCCAACCCGAGATACAGCGGCAAAAAGTGCAGATCCTCGTCTTTGAGCACACGGCCTTCAACCTTTTGCAGCTTGTCATAGCTGTCGGAGCCGGTATAGAGGAAGGCTGTTTTGCCGGTTGCAAATTCCCGCAGCGCATCGGTTTCGGTCACGGTGTCGAGCTTTTTGCGGCCGGACACGGTGTTGTCAAACAACAGGTCAAACGCATCTTCGATTTTGTCACCGACGGAAAACGCGAAGTCTTTGAGCGAGCGCACGGCGCGCGTCAGCAAAGAATCCTGGTCTTTGACGTCGGCATACACCGCCGCGCTCGACGCGTGCGAAAGCCAGTCGCCGTCGGCGCCGAGCGGCAGATCGGCAAACACAGCGTCGATGCCGAGCTCTTTTTTGTGCGCGGCGAGGTCGGTGACCAGCGCTTTGAATTTCGCGTAGTCCGTGATCTCGTCCATCGACGCGTAGCTGGTCTTTTTGTCTTTCAGCGCAAAATAGCGGTCGGTCACGGCTTTGTTATAGAGCAAACCGTAAGCAGTCACGTCCACGGGAATCGCCAGCAGCTTGCCGTTGTCGGTCAGTGCGAGCGACTTGTCTGCGAGAAAGGTGGCAAGCGCCGTACCCTGCAAATCGGCGCTTTTGTCGCCGATGGCTGCGAGGTCTTCGTCGTTTGTCAGCGCAAAGAGCACCGGCGCGTTTTCGCGGTCCAGCGCGGCGAGCAGCGTGTTGCGGTACGTCTCTTTCGGCTGCGATTGCACTTGCAGCGTCACGCCGGTTTTGGCGCGATAGGCGGCTGCAATCTCTTCGAGGGCGCCGGACAGCTCCGGTGACGCGGAAAGGACGGTGAGGCTGGTCGCTTTCGACGGCGCGCCGGTTTGCGACGTGTTGTCGGCGGTGGTGTCGTTGCCCATGTCGGTGCGCTTGTCGCCGCAGGCCGCAAAGGAAAGCAGCAAGAGCGAAACAAGCAGCAGGGAAAGCAGTTTTTTCATATTGGAACCTCCACAAAGCTTGTTGATGATCGCATCCTTGATCTTTCCTAGTGTTGCACATTTCTTCGGAAATATACAAAAAACATCCGACCGGAAACGACCGGTCGGATGCGGTTTAGAAAAGAAGTGTCAGTTCGCTTTTTGAAACGGAAGCCGGAAAAAGTCCAGCGCAGCTTGAAACGCGTCGGCTGTGCGGCGCGACAAACTGTCGGCGCCCTTGCCGTAGCCGGGCAGCGTCACATTGTTGTCGCCGGGCGCTTTGTCGATCATCAATCCATTCAAAATCAGATCGAGCGCACCGCGGGTAAAGAGATTGTCCACCGACTTAAGCCCGAGCCACGCGAGAATCTTGCTGCTCAACAGCGTTTGGATTACCGGGCTTTCCTCGGCTGCGCGCGAAGCGAGCAAAACGTAGACCGCGTCCAGTACAAGCTTGCCCGTCGTGCTGCTGCCACCGAGCTGTTCGTCGCCGTGCGCAAGACCGGCATAAAACGCGGTAATCAGATCATCCACCGTTTTGTAGTCGCTTTTGGGCAGCTTGATGCCCATCGCTTTGGCTTTCGCTTCTACCGTTTCGCCCGTGCCGTACAGCGGGATCAGTACGTTTTCGGGCAAAATGCGCTTGATCGCTTTTGCCAAAAAGTTGTCCGGCTCCAGACCGAGCGTATCGATGAGCTGGTCGGCGTTGACAAAGCCGCGGACGTAGTCTTCGATCAGCGAATCCTCCATACAGCCGTAGGCGTAGCCGACCGGATCGTTTGCAATCATCTCTTTTTGCGCGTCGCTGTAGCCGGATGCGATGCCGGTCACATCGAGTTGTTCGATCGTTCGGCTTTCCAAAATCACGTCCTTGTCGGTAAACGTGACAAAGCGGTAGGCAAGCGGATAGCACGAAAGCGCCGGCGTGTTGACGTCATAGATGCGGTGGATGCCTTCGTAAACGGCCACGTCGCTCAAATGGTGGTGGCCGGTAAATGTGACGCGGATGTTCCATTTGTCAAACAGGCGGCAGACCTTTTTATAGTTTTTCAGCGTATAAAAATCGTCCATCGTCACTTCCAGCGAATAGTGTTCCATCAGCTCGTGATGCATCATGGCGATGATCTTTTTGCCGGATGCTTTGGCGTCTTTGACCTGCGCGGTGATCCACGCGAGCAGCGCGTCGGAAATCGCGCCGCTGCCGCCGCCGTTCCATTCGTTGGAATTGATCGCCAGCAGCCGGTAGCCGTCTTTCAGATCGACCGCGTAGGACGACGTGGCGTCGTCGATCGCCAGCGCTTCGTCGTAGCCGAACTGGCGGTAAATTTCGCGGAACTGCACATGATCCATCGCGTAGGCCGGTACGTCGTCCTGCATATCCACGTCGTGGTTGCCGTTGATGACAAAGACCTGCTTGCCGGTCTTCTCCTCAAACGACGCGAGAATAGCGGCAAAGGCCGCAGCATCCTGCAGGCTGCCCCTGTCGGTCAGATCGCCCGACAACAGCAGACAGTCCGCGTCGGACGCGGCAGCGTCTTTCAAAAACCGGTCCACAATCAGCGGTGTGAGCGCAGTCAGTTGGCCGAGCGAATCGCGCGGGTGGAAAAACCGGTCGGATGTGACTTCCTTGTCGTCTCTCCAATGCAGGTCGGACGCAACGATCAGCCGCAGCGGATCGTCCTTTGCGGCGGCGCCGAACACGAGCATGCTGCAAAGCAGCGAGAGAGACATCAGAAAACAAAGGACTTTTTTCATGGGGTATCACAACTCCTTGTTTTTGTTTTCCGATTTTTTAACAAAGAGCAGGTCAGTCCTCCGGATAGCCGTTGGGGTTCTGGCTTTGCCAGCGCCAGGAATCTTCACACATCTCCTCGATGCCGCGTTCGGCGGTCCAGCCGAGCACTTCCTTTGCGCGGGTCGGATCGCTGTAGCAAGTGGCGATATCGCCCGGGCGGCGGTCCACGATCTTGTAGTTGATTGCAACGCCGCTGGCTTTTTCAAACGCATGCACCACGTCGAGCACACTGTAGCCGACGCCGGTGCCGAGGTTGAAGATGTCTACGCCGCTCTTGGACAGCGCGCGTTCCACCGCTTTGACGTGGCCGAGCGCCAGATCCACCACATGGATATAGTCGCGCACGCCGGTGCCGTCGGGCGTATCGTAATCGTTGCCGAAGACCGACAGGCAGTCGCGCTTGCCGATGGCGACCTGGGTGATGTAGGGCATCAGATTGTTCGGAATGCCGTTGGGGTCTTCGCCGATCCGGCCGCTCTTGTGGGCGCCGATGGGGTTGAAATAGCGCAGCAGGCTGACCGACCATTCGGGATCGGCGGCCTGCAGATCGCGCAAAATCAGCTCGATCATAAATTTCGTTGTGCCGTAGGGGTTCGTGGTGCCGCCGGTGGGCATCGTCTCTTTGAGCGGCGATTGGTTGTTCATGCCGTAAACTGTGGCGGAGGAGGAAAAGACGATGCGTTTGCAGTTGTTTTTGCGCATCACGTCGCACAGCACAAGTGTGCCGTTGACGTTGTTGTCATAGTATTCAAGCGGCTTTTGGCAGCTTTCGCCGACGGCTTTGAGACCGGCAAAGTGGATCACGGCGTCGATTTGTTCGGCCTTGAAAATCTGGTCGAGTCCTTCGGCGTCGCGGATATCGCACTCATAAAAGGCAAACTCTTTGCCGGCGAGTTCGGCAATGCGGCGCAGCGATTCGCGCTTGGAGTTGTAAAAATTGTCGACGACGACGATATCATAGCCGGCGTTCATCAGTTCAATACAGGTGTGGGAGCCGATATAACCGGCGCCTCCGGTGACAAGAATTGACATAATGCGATCCCTCGTTTATAATATAGTATGGTATTGCTATTATACTGTATTTCCGCCTGTTTTTCAATATGTGTCATTCATTTTTTTCAGGAGGTGTCCTATGGCGGACTTAACGGATCTTGCCGTGATCAAAGAAGTGCTCACGCGGCACGGCTTCACCTTTTCCAAAGCGCTCGGACAAAACTTTTTGGTCAACCCCGCGGTCTGTCCGCAAATGGCCGCGTCTTGCGGCGCGGACGGGGAGACCGGTGTGCTGGAGATCGGGCCGGGGCTCGGTGTGTTGACCAAGGAGCTGGCGCAAACGGCCAAAAAGGTTGTGAGCGTGGAACTCGATACGCGGCTGCTGCCGGTGCTTGCGGAAACGATGCAGGCGTTTGACAACGTGACAATCGTGAACGACGATATTCTCAAAGCTGATCTGCCGGCGCTGTTCCGGCAGCACTTTGACGGCATGCGCGTCGTGGTTTGCGCCAATTTGCCCTATTATATCACGTCGCCCGTTTTGCTGCGGCTGCTGGAAAGCGGACTTGCGATCGACGCGATGACAGTGATGGTGCAACGGGAGGTGGCCCAACGGCTGTGTGCCGCCCCGGGCAGCAAAAACGCCGGCGTGCTGACGGTCTATGCCGATTACTATGCCCGCGCCGAATTGCTGTTTCCCGTATCCAAAGGCTCGTTTCATCCGATGCCGCAGGTGGATTCCGCGGTGGTGCGCCTGACGATGCGGGCGACGCCGGCGGCCGCGGTTGACAATCCGCCGTTGTTTTTCCGGCTGGTGAAAGCGGCGTTTTCCCAAAAGCGCAAAACGCTGGTCAACGCGGTCAGCAGCACGCTGCATGTGCCGAAAGAAACCGTCGCCGCCGCGGTGGCGCAATGCGGCTTGCCGCCGGCGGTGCGTGCCGAAGCGTTGACAACGGCGCAGTTCGGCGCGTTGTATGACGCGCTGCGGGAACAGGAGGCGCTTTGATGGAAGGACAAAAACCGGCGCAAACGCTGCGGGAAAAGCTGCGCGTGATGCGCAACGTCGTCTATTTGCTGCCGTTTAAATCGCTGTTGTTGACGCTGGCGGGTCTGCTGGTGTTTTTGATCTCGGTGCAGTCGATGCAGTTGCTGTTGGATTATATGAAAGACGACGCCTCGGTACGCAACGCGTTTACCCAGCGCGGCGATTTTGACTACCGCACCAGCGAACCGTTTCTGGCCTTGACCCAGCAGATGATCGAGGATATTCTCGACGACGCGCTGATTTATCAGGATCTCGAAAACTTCGCGTCGCCCGACCTGCTGCAAAACCGCATCCGCCAGGAACGGGCGCGGATGGAAACAAAGATCGTCACAGCGACCGAGCTTGCCGTGTTGCAGGAAAAAAGCGGCGAATACCAGCAAGCCTTTGTGGATAACGGGTTTTTCAAATCGGTAAACGGCCGCCTTGTTGCAGACAAAGCGGCAATCCGCGCCTACTATGAAGCCGAACTGGCGTCGCTGATCGAAAGCTACAAAGTTGCGACCGACGACGACTACCATCGGATCAAGGAAAGCCTGGACGCTTTGCGCGGTGTGCAGTTTGCGGTTGTGATGCACGACACGGACGCATTGGTGACAAACACAGGCCTTTCCTCGGCAGAAGAGATCCAAAAACAGATCGAGGTGCAGCCGATGCATCTGCTGCTGTTTAACAGCCGCGAACCGTATTATACGAATACGTCGATGAAGGACATCGCCGAACTGGCGCAGCCGTTGGTAAAGGCGCGGAACGCGTCGTTTGATTTGTTGATCAGCTTTCCGGCGGATCTGCATTTCAACGACGCGTGCGACCGGATTGAAAAGACGAGCCTTGCGATGTTTGAAACGGTCGCCGGCAGAACGCGCTTTATCCTGTTTTGTCTGATCGGGCTTTTTTTGCTGACCGTGGCGCTATTGCTTTTGGCCGGTAAACGGGAATCCGGCGGCAAAATCAAATATGCCGTAACCGACCGGCTGCCCAACGAGCTGCATCTGCTGTTCCATCTGGTGCTGCTGCTGTCGCTGCTGTCGCTGGTCGGCAACTCCGTTTATACCGTGCTGCATCCCCACGTCGACTTCGGTTTGACGGCGGCGACGGATTACTATGTGCTGCGTGCCGAGCTGTGTACCGTGTCAATCTATCTGACGCTGACCGGCATGCTGTGTACGTTTAAGCGGCACTATGCGAACCGGTCGCTGCTTTCCAACACATTGGTCTATGCTGTGATCCGCCGGTTTCGCAAAAACACCGGCGTGTCGAACGAAGACAAACCGGCGTGATATACGCATATATGCGCAGATCAACGCATATTTTTGGCGAAAAGAAAACGCGCTCGTGTAAAGGTTATGCCTTTCCATGAGCGCTTTCTTTGTAAAGGAATTTTCTTGCATCTGTTGAAAACTTCGTGAAAAACGTGAAAAACTATTTGTTTTCAACAATGAAATTCTGAAAATGAATTTTAAAGCGGTGATTTTGTGAAGTTTTTCACTTTACTAACATAGTTTTCCACATCCGGCGATGCGGAATATTCATTTTGACGCAGGGTTTTGTATATGCACACGGCTGAATCCTTTTTAGCTGTCCACGCGCAGCGCACTGCGCGGCGCAACCGTAACGCTGTCCGCGTCGGCAGGCTGATCCGTAAAGTTGACATAGATATGTGCGGTGCCGAATGAGGTGCAGGTCACGCCGCTGTGGATTTCGCGGAACGCCGTAATCTGCCGGCCGGAAAGATCACCCAACAGACTCCGCAGTGTGCTGTAGCTTTGTTGCGCCTGCGAAATGGAGTGGACGTAGCACAGCGGGTCATCGGTACCGTCGCGGCTGTAGTCGGCCGCATACCATTCGTAATACGGCACAGCGCCGCACTGCGCTGCGAGCAAAAATGCCTGTTGGGGATCGTCGGCGAGATTCATCGCCTGGCCGGCATAGAACGTATAGCCGTGCATAATTGTTTGCAAAAACGGGACGGATCCCGTGATGGTGTTGGTATAGGTCGCTGTGAGCGGAATTTCCAACAACGAACCGGCGTATTTCACAGCATACAGGTTGGCGCCGTACAGGATCAGATTCTGACGGGCGGCAAACAGGGATACTTCGTTGCCGATCAGATCCCGCATCTGCTGCGCAGTAGGCGCGCGGCGGCTGGCGGAATCGGTGTAAAGATCCCGGGCTGCGTCCGGGACGCAGACGCCGGCGGCGTCCAGACTGTTTAAATCGTACAGCAGCGACTGTGTCCGCTTTTCCAACCGGTCCGCGCCGCAGCGCGCAAGCGTGACTGTA
>CACWJV010000092.1 GCA_902761265.1 Oscillospiraceae bacterium
ATATCAAAAAGCATATTTATCCCCGTAAGCGCTAAGAAGCATAACGATATGCCCTTTGCGACTTATTTATCTGAAAAAATAACATGCCGCCATGACTGACCAACCAGGTCGCCACGGCGGCTATTATTATTTTATGCGTTTATTCCGGTGCAAACCACTCCGACGCAAGAAGTTGTTTCCGCATCTTATCCAGGGCATTGTTGATCGTCCTGCGCACGGTAGCTTCGCTGGTCATCTGCTGATATGCTGCGATCTCATACAACGCGAGTGGCTTCCGGCACTGCAAGCAGCCGTTTTCCAACTCGTGAAGCCCGTGACACGCCGGGCAAAAGCCAAACGCTTCGGCAAGAATCACCTGCTCCTTCCATGAAAGCGAGTGATGGGGTCATTTATACCTTGCGAACAAAAGGTATCCGCTACAATTCTTCTCTGCTTCGTTAACTCGAAAAACTGATTTCTTAAAATGTCCTCTCTTGAGGGATTGGTTTCATATACCCTTTTTTGCTTTTTGTTTTTTAATCAAAAGGGCTTGACTTTTAATAGTTGGTCACCTCTTATATAGTTTTAAATGATAACGTTTGCTGCTTCCTCACCACGACTTGGAACTCCAAGCAAACCAAGCACGGTTTGTGTTGGAGAAGTTACGATCGAAATATTGATTATCTGGCTAAACATACACGGTGTTTCGTCATGAGAAATCGTAACAACAATATTTCCTCCGAATGAAACTGCTTTCAAGTCGAAATCTTTTTCAAACTTATACAAAGGTGATTTGCAAAAACGCTTTTCTCCGTTGGATGTGACCTCAACGATGAAATCTTGAATACTGTATTGAACTACATTGTAATTATAATTACCATAAATATCCTTCAAGGCGACCCGCTACTGATGACATTGACGAATGAGGAAATTTTTATACTTGGTGTCCTAAAATTGGGCGAGCGGATGGGGATTCGTTGTGCAGAATGACGAAGCGGGCAAGGTCTACGGTGGGCATTCGGGAAGGCATTTAACGAAGATTCAAGACAGAACATAAAAAAGCAACCACGTTGTGAACGCAAACTTACAACGTGGTTGTTTATTTAGTATTCTCCTAAATGATCTCGAATAAAACGATCGTATTGCCATTCCGGTCCTTCAAAAAGCATTTGCAGCAGCGCTTGTTGCAAGTCGGCTTTTTTCATTTTTGAAACGTATTCGATCAGTGCGTTCTCCAACCGTTCCTGTTCGCGTTCTGCTTCTTCTTCGGCTTCGATAACTTCCCGATAATACTGTTCCGCTTCCTTTGGAAATGCTTGAAAATATAATGCAACCTTGTGCTTGCAGATAATGCGTTTCCCGTCCGCGTGCGGACAGTCACATTTGGAAGAACGCGGATGCTCCAAATCAATCAAAACATGATAAGGCTTTGTGTTTGTTCCGGCGACAAAACCTTCAAAGTGATTGCTGTCGATCTTTTTAAACAGTGTCACTTTTTTTGCTTTGTAATATTCATAGCCGCGCCATGCGGAAGCATAACTGGCAAGATCAAGCAGGCTCATGAGTCATTCCTCCCGATAATATACCCTTATTACTGATTGGTTAATCTTAATCTTCATTATAATCGGATAACAATAAAATGTCAAAAAGATTTTCGCACATTTGCCTCCTTGCCGGTTTCATGCTACACTTTGCGTGAAATCAAAACAAGGAGGCATTCTTTATGAAAAAACACATCTACGACGAACAAAACGGACTTCACTACACCCTGCACGGAGATTACTACCTGCCGGATCTTGCCCTTCCTGAAAAGAAATACCCGCCGCTCGGTAAGTACGGCAGGATGCGCAAAACCTACCTGATGGAGCATCATAAAGGGCTGTACTGCCGGATGCTGATGGACGGGTCGCTTTGGCAGCACCTGCACGAAGTGGACGAGCTAGCACAAAGTACGGTGGACGCGATCATCGCCGGCATGGCGGAGGTCGACGGTGTGACAGAGGAACTCAAGGCAACCGATCCCATGCGCTGGATCGGGCTGATGAACAATTACCGCCACTGTGCAGAAGAACTGGTGATTAGAGAAATCGTCTATTAAAGTAATGCAGCCGCGATCTTAAAAAGGTCGCGGCTACCGGACTTTTTATCCGTTTGTTTCATCTGCCACGCGGGTGACTGTTTCCTTTGCGCCACACCGCCACGCCATATTTACGCCGCAAGCAGTGACCGGTCGTTTGAACGGTTGGAAAGTTTCAGTCATTTTCAGTCATGTGAACCGCTGTATTTGTAGGATTTTTCAAATAAAATTGCGCAGTTTTGGCTGTTTGGCTGAAAATAACCGCTCGCTATTGACCGATTTGATTGAATTTGATATAATCAGGGCAGAAGATACAGAGGTGACCTGAGCATGCTTACACAGGACAGACACGGAAAAATACTGGAGCTCATCAGTAACAAGGGGAGCGTGACCGTCTCTGAGCTTTGCGATGTTTTCGGCGCAAGCGAATCCACCATCAGGCGCGACCTGGCAGCGCTGACCGCAATCGGTAAAATCAACAAGGTTCGCGGCGGGGCTATGCTTCTCTCGCAGGAATTTCTCAACCGGGAGGAAACCATCAATAAAAAGGTCAACGCCAACTATGCCGCAAAATCAAAAATTGCCGCATACGCTTCTTCGCTCATCAGGGACGATGATTATGTGTTCATTGACGCGGGCTCCACAACCTTTTTGCTTGCCTGCGCGATTACAAACACCAAGGCGCGGTATATTACAAACGGCATCGCGCACGCACAGGAGCTTGCGGCAAAGGGCTGTCGTGTCACCGTGCTCGGCGGCGAGCTGAAACGCTCCACGGAAGCGATCACGGGCGTTGTTGCCGCAACGAATCTGCAGCAGTATAACTTTTCAAAAGCATTTATCGGGATCAACGGCATCACCGAAAAGCAGGGCTTCACAACCACCGACATGGAAGAAGCAACCATCAAAGCCGTGGCGATGGAACGAAGCTTTGTCAGCTACGTGCTGACGGACGCCTCCAAGTTCGGCAAGGTATCCGCCGTCACCGTTGCGCCGATCGATGCGTCGTGCATCATCTGCGACAGATGCACCGATCCCGAGATCCAATCAAAAACCGTCATCAAGGAGGTGGATGCAACATGATTTACACAGTAACCCTGAATCCGGCGCTGGATTACGTGATGAAGGTCGGAACGCTCCGTTTTGACGACATCAACCGTTCCAAAGAGGAAACGCTGTATTACGGCGGCAAAGGCATCAACGTATCCGTGATCCTCACAAGGCTCGGCGTTGAAAACAAGGCGCTCGGCTTTGTTGCGGGCTTTACGGGTGACGCACTCGAACGCATGCTGAAACACGACGCGATCAACTGCGATTTCAACCGGCTGAAAAGCGGAAGCACAAGAATCAATGTTAAAATCAAGGCGGACACCGAACTGGATATCAACGCGCAGGGTCCCGACATTTCCGAAAGCGAAATTGAAGAACTGCTCGAAAAGCTTGACGAAATCAAAGCCGGCGATTATCTGGTGCTTGCGGGCTCCGTGCCGCGCACACTGCCTGCGGATATCTATGAGCGTATGCTGCAAAGGCTGGACGGAAAAGGCGTAAACTTTGTGGTTGACACAACGGGAAGCTTGCTTTTGAACGTGCTGAAATACAAGCCGTTTCTCGTAAAGCCCAATCATCACGAGCTCGGAGATCTGTTCGGTGTTACAACCAAAACGGACGCAGAAATTGAAACCTACGCAAGAAAGCTGCAGAAAATGGGTGCGCGAAATGTGCTCGTTTCGCGTTCCAAGGACGGCGCCATGCTGATTGACGAAACCGGCAAAGCGTACAAAATCGGCAACGCAAAAGGAACACTCGTCAACTCCGTCGGCTGCGGCGACAGTATGGTGGGCGGCTTCATTGCAGGCTACATCCAATCGAACGATTACGCCCACGCGCTGCGGCTCGGCACGGTATGCGGAAACGCAACGGCCTTTTCCGAAGGGCTTGCGGAGAAAGCGGACATTGACCGCATTTTTGAATTACTGGATATTAGCAAAAGCTGATATATATTAACAAGGAGGAAACACTATGAGAATCATCGATTTACTCAAAGTTGACGCCATTGCGTTGAACGCTTCCGTTTCCACAAAGGACGAAGCGATTGACAAAATGGTTGCGCTGCATGCGGGTGCCGGCAATCTCAACGATGCCGAAACCTACAAAGGCGCGATCCTGGCCAGAGAAAGCCAGAGTTCCACGGCAATCGGCGAAGGCATCGCGGTGCCTCACGCAAAAAGCGACAGCGTGAAAGTGCCGGGCCTTGCCGCCATCACAGTGCCCGGCGGCGTGGATTACGGCGCACCCGACGGTATGCCGTCAGACATCCTGTTTATGATCGCGGCGCCGCTGGACGGAGATCTTCATCTTGAAATTCTCTCGCGTCTGATGGTCATGCTCATGGATCCCGCGTTTTGCGCAAAGCTGCGTGCGGCAAAAACGCCCGCGGAATATCTCGCAATCATCGACAAGGCCGAGGCTGAGAAATATCCCGAGGAGCCTGTTGTAAAAGAGGCACCCAAAACGGGCTATCAGATCCTCGCAGTCACCGCCTGCCCGACCGGCATCGCCCACACCTATATGGCAGCCGAAGCGCTGGAAAAGGCGGCTGAAAAAATGGGCGTTACCATCAAGGTTGAAACCGACGGTTCCGGCGGCGCAAAGAACGTGCTTACCAAAGAGGAAATCGCAAACTGCGACGGCATTATCTGCGCGGTGGACAGAAACGTTGAAATGGCACGCTTTGACGGCAAACCCGTTTACAAGACGGCGGTTTCCAACGGCATCAACAAACCCGAAGAGCTGATCAACAAAATTCTCAACAAGCAGGCGCCGGTGTATCACAGCGATTCCGCAGACGCGTCGGAGGATGCAGCAGGCGACGGCGAAGGCTTCGGACGCAAGGTTTACAAGCATTTGATGAACGGCGTTTCCCATATGCTTCCGTTCGTTGTCGGCGGCGGTGTTCTGATCGCGCTCGGCTTCCTGATCGATACGATCGCAGGCAACGCAGACGTCGGCGGCAACTTCGGCTTCACCAACCCCGTGGCTGCAGTTGTCTTTTGGATCGGTAAAGCGGCGTTCGCGTTTATGCTTCCCGTTCTTGCCGGCTATATCTCCATGTCGATCGCAGACCGTCCCGGTCTTCTGCCCGGTATTGTCGGCGGCTATCTTGCAACAACAGGCGCAACGCTTACCATGCCGACAGGCGACGACACGGCTGTTTCCGGCTTCCTCGGCGCACTGCTCGCCGGTTTCGTTGCAGGTCTGCTTGTCAACCTTTTGAAAAAAGCGTTCAACTGGCTGCCGAAGTCGATGGACGGCATCAAGCCGGTCTTCATCTATCCGCTTTTCGGCACCTTGCTGATCGGTGTGGTCATGCTTCTGATCAACCCCGTTGTCGGCCTTCTCAACACCGGACTTTCCAACTTCCTTACAAACCTCGGCGACACCAGCAGACTCCTGCTCTCCATCGTTCTCGCGGCGATGATGGCGATTGATATGGGCGGCCCGTTCAACAAAGCGGCCTACGTCTTCGGCACAGCGGCAATCGCGGCAGGTAACACATGGATCATGGCAGCCGTTATGATCGGCGGTATGGTTCCTCCGATTGCAATTGCACTTTCCACCACCTTCAACAAGAACAAGTGGACGGCACAGGAGCTCAAGAGCGGCCCCGTAAACTATTTGATGGGTCTGTGCTTCATCACCGAAGGCGCGATTCCCTACGCGGCATCCGACCCGCTGCGCGTCATCCCGTCCTGCATGGTCGGCGCAGGTGTTTCGGGCGCTGTGTGCGCACTCTTCAACTGTGCCTGCCCGGCACCGCACGGCGGCATCTTTACCTTCGCAGTGGTTGAACATCCGCTCGGCTACATCATTTCTCTGATCGCAGGCTCCGTCGCAGGCGCACTGATGCTCGCGGTACTCAAGAAAAACCGAAACAAGGCTGCAAAGAAAGCAGCGTAAATCTTAACGACAGAAAGAGGTTATCAGTATGGTATCAAAGACATTTACACTCACGAACAAAATGGGATTTCATATGCGTCCCGCACAGGTTTTCGTCACTGCAATGGCAAAGTACGCCTCCGAAATCACGATCAACTTTGGTGGTAAGGACATCAGCGGCAAAAGCATCATGAACATTATGGCCGCCTGCATGAAATGCGGCAGCGAAATCACGGTTACCTGCAACGGCGCTGACGAAGAGGCCATGCTCAACGAAGCGGCATCTTTGATTGAAAGCGGATTCGGCGAAGAATAATCCATGAAACGGGGCGGAGAAATCCGCCCTCTATGAGGTGATTTTATGTTACAGGGTATAGGCGCTTCTCAGGGCTACGGTATCGGTAAAGCAGTGATTATTGAGGATATCAACCTTGATTATTCTGCTGTGAAATACACAACCGCACAGGAAGAAAAAGCGCGCCTTGCAAAAGCGGTGGAGGCGTTCACCGTTGAAACCAGAGCAATGGCGGAAGGGCTGAAAGCGAGCGCAGGCGAAAAAGAAGCGGAAATTCTGGAAGGCCATCTCACCATGCTTGCCGACCCGTTTATGCTCTCACAGATGAACGACAAAATTGACGGCGGCGCCGTTGCGGAAGCCGCGGTTGACGATGTATGCACCATGTTTTACGATATGTTTGCAGGCGTTGACGACGAAATGATGCGCCAGCGCGCGTCTGATGTGAAGGATATCAGGGACAGCATGATCAGAATCCTTCTTGGCGTCAAAAGCATAGACATTGCTTCTGTGCCGAAGGGCACCGTTCTGATCGCAAAGGACTTTACGCCTTCGATGACAAGTCAGATCAACAAGGAAAATGTCAGTGCAATCGTGACAGAGGTCGGCGGCGTTACAAGTCACAGTGCAATTCTTGCACGCGCAATGGGAATTCCCGCTGCGCTTTCCGTGATCAACGCAACCCAGATTATCGAAACCGGCAGCACATTGATTGTTGACGGCTTTAAGGGGAAAGTTTTCACACAGCCGAGCGAAGCCGAAATTGCTGAATACACAGGCAAGCAAAAGGCTTATCTGGATGAAAAAGAAGGGCTGATGGTCTATTTCAACAAACCGACGGTCACAAAGAGCGGCGTGAAAAAGGCTGTTTACGGCAACATCGGAAAAGCCGAAGACGCACAGAATGTGATTCAGAACGGCGGCGAAGGCATCGGACTTTTCAGAACGGAATTCCTCTTTATGGACAGAGATCACGCGCCGACTGAAGAAGAGCAGTTTGAAGCATATTCAACCGTTGCAAAGGCCATGGACGGCAAAGAAGTCATCATCCGGACACTTGACATCGGCGGAGACAAGGCGATTGATTATCTCAAAATCGAAAAGGAAGAGAACCCGTTCCTCGGGTTCCGCGCAATCCGTTACTGTTTGAAAAACACAGAGCTTTACAAAAAGCAGATCCGCGCGCTGCTTCGCGCAGCCTATTTCGGCGATATCAAAATCATGCTTCCGCTTGTGACGTCTCTGGACGAGGTTCATGCGGCCAAGGCGCTGATCAACGAATGTGCCGCAGAGCTTGAAAGCGAAGGCCTGCACTACCGTATGGCGCCGCTCGGCGTGATGATTGAAACGCCTTCGGCAGCATTGATTTCCGATTTGCTTGCAAAAGAAGCTGCGTTTTTCTCCATCGGCACGAACGACCTGACGGGCTATACGATGGCGGTTGACCGCGGCAATGCAAATGTCAGCCACTTGTATGACACGTTCCAGCCCGCGGTGCTGCGTGCGATTGAAATGACGATTAAAAACGCAAAGGCAGCGGGTATTCCGGTCGGCATGTGCGGCGAAGCGGCAGCGGACGAACGCCTGATTCCAAAGCTTGTTGCCTGGGGACTGGATGAGTTTTCGGTAACGCCGTCGTCCATTTTGCAGACACGGCGCAACATCTGCGAATGCGAATAA
>CACWJV010000093.1 GCA_902761265.1 Oscillospiraceae bacterium
GTGGTATACGGGCAGCCCGTGTCGGTGCCGAGCCCTACGGGGATCCCGGCGGCGAGCGCCTGCTTTGCGCCCTCGATCATACCGTTTAAGACTACGCCGGAATTATACTGCACCTCTTCGCTCACACCGAGGATCGCGCGGTCAATCTTTGCAAGCGGAAACGCGGGCGATATGGTACAGACCACGGCGCCGCCTTTTTCTTTGAGCGTATGGATCGCCGCGTCGTCGAGGATCGCGCCGTGTTCGATCGTGTCGACCCCGTTTGCGACTGCTGCACGCACGCCTTCGGCGCTCTGCACATGCGCCGCCACCCGCAGACCGTGCTTGTGCGCTTCGTCGCAGCACGCGCGGATGAGGTCCGGCGGCATTTTTAAAACACCCGGTTCGCCGCGGACCGTGGCGTCCAGCACGCCGCCCGTGACCATCAGCTTGATGAGGTCTACCTTTTGCGCCGCGCGTGCGCGTACCATTGCGACCGCCTGCGCCTCGGTTTCGGCGGCTTCGGCCACGGTGCCCACCATATGGCCGCCCACGGGGCCGATCGCCATATTGGCGGCAAGAATACGCGGGCCGATTTGTCTGCCGCTGTCGATCCGGTCGCGCAGATCGGTGTCGATATCGGAAAGGCCGCCTACGGCGCGCAGCGTGGTCACGCCCGAAAACAGCTCGTCCCGGGCATAGGACGCGCAGATCGATTTTGCAACCTGTTTCACAATCGGATTTTTCAGCACAAGCTGCGCCAGTTTTTTTTGATCGCGCTGCTTGCCCGGCCTTCCGCCGGCAGGCAGATGGACGTGCAGATTGCACAGCCCCGGCATCAGATATTTGCCCGTCAGGTCAACAACCTGTGCGCCGGCGCCGTCGCAGGGGCCGACAGACACGATCCGCCCGTTTTCCACCAGTACGTCGGTATGCGCGTTCGGCGTCATATCACGCGTGCCGTCGAGAACGGTCGCGTTTTGAAACAGTGTTTTCATTTGGAACCTCTCATTTGGAAAGATAGATTTGGAATCATTTTATCACATTCAAACGCAAAACACAAGGCAAAACGAAAAAAGAACATTGACATCGAACCGCCTTTTCATTATACTGAACATAACAACGAAATGAGGTGATCGAATGCGCCTTCCCGCTTATCCGCTTGTGACGTGCGACCCGTATTTCAGCATCTGGTCGCGCACCGATCTGCTCGCCGGAAGCGACACGGTGCTCTGGTGCGGGATCGAAAAACCGATCCGCGGCACCGCGCAGATTGACGGCAAAGACTACCGCTTTCTCGGCCTTGGCGACGCGCCGGTGATGGAGCAGTTGTCTGTGGACGTGCAGCCGTATGTGACAAGCTATGTGTTCCGTCAGCACGGCGTCGAGCTCACGGTGCGCTTTTGGACGCCGCTGCTGCTGGGCGATCTTTGCCGCCTGTCGCTGCCGGTGTCGTTCATCGATTTTACGATGGACAGCACGGACGGCCGGGACCACGCCGTTACCGTGACGGTTTCGATGGACGAAGCCTTTTGCTATGACCGCAAAAAACGCTCGTGCGTCTTTTTCACCCGGCAGGGCGCCGGACGGATGTTTGCCGTGATGGGGCAGCTCAAACAAAAACCGCTTGCGCGCTCCGGCGACGGCGTGAGCGCCGACTGGGGATGGTTCTATCTGACCGGGGGAAAAGTCAGCGCACAAAACGGCATCCGGACCACACGCACGCTGCGCCCCGGCCAGCGCAAGACGGTCTGCCTCGGCTTTGACGAGGGCTTCGCCGTGGAATATTTCGGCGACAAGCTGGAGCCGCTGTGGCGTGAAAAATGGCCGGATTTCCCGGCGGCCATGGCCGACAGCTATCAAAACCGCGCATCGCTGTTTGACGCGCTGCAATCACAAAGCGACCGCATGCTTGCCGACGCAAAGCCCTTCGGGTCTGACTATCAGACAATCGTCACGGCGGCGGCGCGGCAGATCCTTGCCGCCCACAAGCTCGCCCGCACCCGCGACGGCGAACTGCTGTATCTGTCCAAAGAGTGCCATTCCAACGGCTGTATCAACACGGTGGACGTGTCCTATCCGGCGGTGCCGTTCTTTTTGCTCTACCGGCCGGAGCTGGTCAAAGCGATGCTGACCGGCATCTTCACTTTCGCGTCCATGCCGCTGTGGCAGGCGGACTATGCGCCGCACGACATCGGCCGCTATCCCCACGCGGACGGCCAGGTCTATGCGCTGATTTCGCCGGCGATTCTCTCGCGCCGCACCGTCTATAAGCGCCGCCGCTTTTCAATCTATGAGCCGCGCTTTCAAATGCCGGTGGAGGAATGCGGCAATATGCTGATCCTTTCGTGCGCCTATGCCGACGCGACGGGCGATCTGTCGCAGTTGGAAGAAAACTTCGATCTGCTCGAAACGTGGGCGAACTATCTGTCCGCGCAGGGCGTTCAGCTCAAAAACCAGCTTTGCACCGACGACTTTGCCGGCCACAGCGAGCAAAACGTCAACCTCACGATCAAAAGCACCGTGGCGCTCGCGTGCTTCGGCAAAATCTGCGACCTGCTCGGCAAGAAAACCGACGCGCGCAAAGACGCACGCCATATGGCGCTTGCGCTCGACTCCAACCGCAAAGCCGACGGCACGCTGCCGTTTTCGCTGACCGACGCGGACGGCTGGAGCCTCAAATATAACCTCATCTGGGACCGGCTGTTTGCGTTCCGGCTGTTTCCGGAGGATCTGTATTTCGCTGAAAGCGAATGCTACCGCAAAAAGCTGAATTTCTACGGCGTGCCGCTCGACAGCCGCAAGACGTTTACCAAAAGCGACTGGATGCTGTGGGCGGCGTGTCTCGACGGCAGCGACGCCAACGTGCGGCTGTTTTCCCGCGCGATCGTGCGGTATTTGGAAGAAACCAACGACCGCAACGTCTTTTCCGACTGGTTTGACACCGTCAAACCGAAGCAGTGCGGCTTCAGCCACCGCACCGTGCAGGCCGGCCTGTGGATGCCGGTGCTGCTGAAACGGACGCTTGAAAAAGCCGAAAAGGAGCCGACCACATGAAACAACGCCCCTTTCCCTCCGAAATCTGCTATCTCTTGTCCATTGTGCTGCTCTCGTTTGCGGTCGCAATGGTCGCCGCCGCCGGCTTCGGCGTGTCGATGGTCGTGGCGCCGGCCTATGTGCTGAGCCTCAAGGTGCCGTTTCTCACATTCGGCCAAAGCGAATATGTGGTGCAGGCGCTGTTGTTTGCGGTGTTCTGTCTGCTGATGCGGCGCGTGAAGCTCGTTTATTTCAGCTCGTTTCTGACCTGCCTGCTTTACGGCGCGGTGCTCGATCTGTGGCGCGCTGTGGTGCCGCTGCTGAACCCGGCCGTCACACCGCCGGGCAGCATGGCGATGCCGGTGCGGATCGTGCTGTTCGCTTGCGGCATGCTGCTCACGGCGTTTTCCGTGGCGCTGTTTTACCGGACATACCTCTATCCGCAGGTCTATGACTTTTTCGTCAAGGGTGTCTCGCTGCGCTACGGGCTGAACATGACAAAGTTCAAAATCATCTCCGACGTCTGTTCGCTCGCGGTCGCGGTTGTGCTCACGCTGATTTTCTTCCGCCGCTTCAACGGCATCGGCGTCGGCACGCTGATCATGACCGCACTGAACGGTCTGTTGATCGGCGCGTTCGGCAAACTGATCGACCGGCTGTTCGTGTTCCGGCCGCTGCTTCCGGCGTTTGCAAAAACATTCGATCTGACCGGCGGCAAAGCGCAGACGGCTTGACTTTCGGCGGAAAGTTCGTTATAATAAGAGTATCTCGGCCGGCGAAGCCGGCCGGCGGCATGCCAAGTGTGCCGCTATCTACTGCGAAAGGAGGCAAACACGATGGCATGTTTTCTTGTTCCGACCGCAGAGGCGATCGTCACGACCGTTGCTGCAAAAGTGCTTGAAAAGAAAGAAAGCGAAAACAAACTGAAGCTCACCGCACCCACGACCGGTGCAAAGGCGCTGGAGACCGAGGAGAAAACCGCGTTTTCCAGAAAGCTGATGTGGCTGTCCTATATGCTTTGGGGCGGCGCAGTGCTGCTGATGTTTGAACACGTCTGGCACGGCGAAGTTGTTGCATGGTTCCCGTTTTTGGCGGCCATGGCAGATCCGGCAGACACGGCGGAAATGCTGCACGAAATGGCAACCGCCGGTGTGCTGATGGCGGTACTCGTCACCGCAGTGTGGGCAGTGATGCTCGTTGTTACAAGCGCCATTGAGAAGCGCGCGGCCAAGTCGCAACTCCAAAAACAAAACTAAGGGGTTGTAAAATTTGACGTTACTCATCACCGTGTTCGCTGCGGTCATCGCGACCGCCGTGTGGTACACGCATACACGCAGCAGTGAACTGAAGGTCGGTATGCTTTGCTGGATGTTCTGGGGCGCATCTCTGATGTGGCTTGTGGACGCCATCTTCGAATATGCCGAACTGAAGGCGGAATATTTCACACCTGCTCCGCTCGATATGCTCAACGACGCGTTCCTCGGCTTGTCGGTCGTGGCGCTCGCGCTGGTGATCTGGATCGTGGTGCTGCTCATCAAGGATCCGAGCGGCCGGGTGAAGGACGCGCTGCGGAAGAAGAAATAAGAATCAGGGCACCGCTTGACGGTGCCTTTTCTTTTGAACTGTGAAAACTTTCGTTTCCTTTCTTTGTGTTAAGGGTGAAAGGAGGTTCCCAATGAACAACACTTTCATCGATGAAAAAACCTGGGAAGCCCTGGTGCAGCGCAACGAGCCGCACATGCTGCGTGCGGCGTATGCGATTTTGCACTCCAAAGACGACGCACAGGACGCTGTGCAGGACGCGTTTGTCAAACTTTTGCGCTATCAGCCGCAGTTTCGTGACCGCGAGCACGAAAAGGCGTGGCTGCTGCGCGTGACGATCAACATTGCAAAAAACGATCTGAAGGTGCTGCGGCGGATGGCGCCGCTGTTTTCCGACGAAGCGCTGCCCGAACACGCGGCCGCGCCGTCGGAGCGTTCGCCGGTTTTGGAGGCGGTGCTTTCGTTGCCGGACAGCTATCGCATCATCGTGCATCTGTACTACTATGAGGGCTATTCGATCAAGGAGATTGCGAAGATCACACACCTGCCTGCGGCAACGGTCGGCACACGGCTGGCGCGCGGGCGCAAAAAACTGGCTGCTTTGCTGGAAGGGGAGACACTGCTATGAAGGAGCACGCACAATACAGACGTGAACTCGACGCCGCCGTGGCCGATTGCGACGCCGCACTGACTGCGACATGCGTGTCTTTGCTTCAGCAGACGCCGCAAAGGAGACGAAGAATCATGAGCCGGAAACAATTCATCCGCGTATGCTTGGCAGTTTTGCTGCTGCTGGCGCTTTTAACGTTTGCGGCAATTGCGGGCATCCGCCTGCTGTCGCCGCGTGAAGTTGCGCTGACAATGCAGAATGACGCGGTTGCAGCGTTGTTTGAAACAGACGGAAACGCACCCGAACCGCAGACCGTGACCGACGGTGACTACACGGTGACGCTGCTGGGCGTTGCAAGCGCAGAACGGTTGGTCGATTATTTCAACGTGGAAACCAAAGAGCCCCACAGCTATGCCGTGCTTTGCGTGGGGCGCACAGACGGTGCGCCGGTCACACCCGAGGAAGGTGCGTCCTTTCTGTTCCTGCCGCTGATCAGCGGTTATGAACCGACAAGGCTCGCGCCGTTCACGATGACGATTGGGCGCAGCGCAGTTTATCTTGACGGTTTGATGTACACACTGGTCGACATGATCGACCTCACACCGTTTGCTGACCGGGCGCTGTGGCTGCTGCTGATGCAAAGCTCGTTCCCGACGGCCGATGTTGTGACAATCGACGCGAACGGCGATCCTGTTTATACCGATGGCTACACCGGCACACATGCCCGGTTCCGCCTGCCGGTCGATCCAGCAAAGGCGGACGCACAAAAAGCCGCCGAACTGCTGAGGCAGATCGGCCTCGAATAAACAAAACAGCCGCAGGGTACGCGATTGTACCTTGCGGCTGATCCTTTTTGTTACAGCAGCTTTTTCGCTTCAAACAAACTGATGCCCTTGTCCCGGGCGAGGGCGGCCAGATCGTCAAATTCCGGCTTTTCTTTTTCTACCCCGTAGCCCTCGGCTCGTTTCACACGGATTTTGCCGTCGGCGTCGCTTTTCCGGCGCAAAATGCTGCGGGTCATGATCGCCTCGCGCACGCCGAGCGTGGTTGTGTGGCAAAACAGCAGACGGATCATTTCCTCCTTGTCCTGCGGGGCGCACAGCACGGTGAGCATTGTGCCGGGGCGTCCTTTTTTCATCTGCACCGGCGTGGTGAACACGTCGCGCGCACCGGCGCGCAGCAGCTCTTCGCACGCGAAGGCGATCCATTCGGCGGTCATGTCGTCGAGGTTGGTTTCGAGCTTGACGATCTCGTCGTGATCCGGGCCGCTTTGCGCTGTGCCGAGCATCGCACGCACGCAGTTGGGTGCTTCGCTGAACTGTTTGGTGCCGATCCCGTAGCCGATCCGGGTGACCGTCATCTGCGGCTGCGGACCGAACGATTGCGCAAAATGCCGCAGCAGCGCCGCACCGGTCGGGGTGCAAAGCTCGGTTTCGATGCTGCCGCCGTAGGTCGGCACGTTCTCTAAAAGCAGCGCCGTGGCCGGCGTGGGGACGGGCAAAATCCCGTGGGCGCAGCGGATCGAGCCGGCGCCGACGTGGACGGGGGAAGCGGCAACGGCTTCAACGCCGAGCCGTTCCAGCAGCACGCAAACCGCGGCGATGTCCGCCACGGCGTCCATGGCGCCGACTTCGTGGAAATGGACGTGCATCCGGTCGCTGCCGTGGACGGTGCTTTCCGCGTCGGCCAAAAGCGCATAGATTTCGCGCATGTGTGTTTTGACGCTGTCGGACGCGTTCAGATGGTCGATCAGATGCAGAATATCGGGCAGGGTGGTGTGCGCGTGGGCATGATGGTGATGATGGTCATGGCCGTGATCGTGATCGTGGTCGTGATGGTGATGGTGTACAAACGCGCCGGGGAGTTCCTCGTTGCCGTCGATGACCACATGCAGATGCAGTCCGCTGATACCGCCGCTTTGCTGCGGCTCCATCGTATAGGTGACGCCCGGGATGCCGAGCGCGTTGAGCAAATCGAGCGCCGCGTCCTTATCGTCCTGCAACGCCAGCAGCGACGCGGCCAGCATATCGCCGGCGGCGCCCATGGCGCAGTTCCAGTAAAGCTGTTTCATGCTGATCCTCCTTTCGCGGTACGGGGATACTATAGCATACTTTGCGCCGTTGGTCAAATGAAAAAGAAAAAGCCAGCTAAGCCAGACTACAAAACACTGATACTTAGCGGCTTGATCGACTTGCTGGTCGGAGCAATCACACTTCTGCTAATAAGTTGCTCGACTAAGCAAACGGCGAGGGGAGTTCATCCCTTCCCTCGCTTTCATCCTATCATATTTCCTTGAACTTGTCAATAAAAGCCATGAAAGAATATTTGATTGCCTTCGGGGTGATACTGATCATTCAGCCTGCTGATTGCCAATGATAGACAGGCGTTAAACTCAGAAAGGATGTTTTATGAAGTTTATTCGCTTCGCTCATAAATGAAGCCCGCCTTCGGCTGAATGAAGACGGTGCTTTGCACCTGATGAAGGGAAGTCGCCCGTTTATTCATTTCTTCATTCGCAAAGCATCTTCATTTTTCATCAGCCCCGCAAGGGGCGACTTCATGAAAAAACCTCGCGAGCGCGAGGTTTTTTTGGAGGTACCACCCGGATTTGAACCGGGGAATAACGGTTTTGCAGACCGTTGCCTTACCACTTGGCTATGGTACCATGTTTTATTGTATGCAGAGCAGGGGAGAGAAAAAACTAAAAAAATGGAGCGGATGACGGGGCTCGATTCGCGGCGCGAACTGCGCGCCTTGGTCGGCCGCGGTCGAAACAGTCCACCGGACTGTTTCTCTGTGCC
>CACWJV010000094.1 GCA_902761265.1 Oscillospiraceae bacterium
TTTTTACCGGATGTGTATCCATTTTGTAACCGGCTTTGTGCTATAGTTTTATATCACCCGCAAAGGAGGACCTGCCATGAGGATCCTGATCGTCGACGATGAACCGCTCATTTTGAACGGAGAGGCAGCGCTGATCCGCCAATGCGCACCCGAGGCACAGATCGAAAGCTTTTGCGATCCCGCCGAAGCGCTGCGCGCGCTGCAAAAACAACCGGCGGACATTGTATTTCTCGATATCGAGCTGCCGAAAACCAACGGTATCACGCTGGCAAAGCAGATGAAAGCGCTGTGTCCGCTGCTCAACATTGTGTTTGTAACAGCCTATGACGACTACTATGCGGAAGCCATCGGCCTGCGTGCGTCCGGCTATTTGCAAAAGCCCGTGACAAAGCAGCAGATCGAAGAGGAGCTTTGCAACCTGCGCCACCCGGTGGCGGAGCGCCGGAACGGAATGTTTGTGCGCACGTTCGGCAGCTTTGAAGTCTTCTTTAACGGCACGCCTCTCCACTTCCATTACAACAAAACCAAGGAGCTGTTCGCGTATCTCATCGACCGGCGCGGCACGCTTGTGAGCCGGGACGAGCTGATCACGGTGCTTTGGGGCGGCGAGGAAAGACACAACAGCTATTTCAAGCAGCTTCTCAAGGATCTGCGCGACAAGCTGGAACAGATCGGCTGCGGCGATCTGCTGTTGACCAATCACGGCACGGTCGGTCTGCTGTGCGACAAAATCGCGTGCGACTATTTCGATTGGATCCACGGCTTTCCGCGCGGGATCAACGCCTACCGCGGCGAATATATGCGGCAGTTCAGTTGGAGCGAAGAAACGCGGATCATGCTGGAGGGAGGACAAACGATATGGGAAGACTGATCGGCGGTGCGCTGGAGCTTTACTGTGCGTTTTTCGCGCTGCTGCTGCTTTTGCTCACACTCAAAAAGAAAGTCCGCTCGCGCGCGTCGTTCCTGAGCCGCGTGATGATGACCACCTGTCTTGTCATGCTGCTGTCTGACGGTGCGGCTGTCTGCTTTTTCAGTGAACTGCCTCTCGTCAACAAAGGATTGCACCTGCTCTCCTTTGCAGCGTTTTATGCGATTTCGGGTCAGTATGTGCTGTATATCCGGCAGGCGCTGTCCATACCGCAAAGTCGCAATGTCAAAGCGCTGACCGCGCTGAGCTTCGGCGTCAACACACTCGGGTTTCTGTTTTGGGCGGTCAACTGCTTTTCCCCGCTGTTTTTCGATATTCAGACAAACGAAGTGACCAACGCAAAGCTGCACGCGCTCAGCATTGTGCCCGGCGCGCTGTCGCTTTTGATCGCGCTGGGGCTCGTTCTGTTCTATCGCAGCAAGACCGCGTTTTCAAACGCACTGCTGCTGATGGCGATCCCGCTGCTGCCGTTTGTGTCCAGTCTGGTCGGCCAGCTTGTGCCGGGGCTCAGCCTGCAATATGCGCTGATCTTTCTGTGCCTTGTGCTCAACCATTCCCGGTTCGATCTGTTCAAGGACAAACAGATCGAACAGCGCGACGCCGAGATCCAGAAGCTGCAACTGCTGCTGACGCTCGAGCATGTCAAGCCGCACTTTATCTACAATGTGCTGACGAGCATCTATTTTCTGTGCGATTCCGACCCGGCGCTGGCGCAGCAGGCGCTCGGGTTGTTTTCCTCGTTTTTGCGCAAGGCGCTGCATAACATGGAGGCGACCGCGCTTGTGCCGTTTGCGCGCGAGCTGGAGCTGGTGCAAAACTATCTGCATCTCGAAAGCATGCGGTTCGGCGACCGGCTGCAGGTCAGCTATCATCTGGACGTGACAGCCTTTTCGCTGCCGCCGTTTTCGCTGCAGCCGCTGGTGGAAAACGCGGTCAAGCACGGGCTGCAAAACGGCGCGGGCGGCAAAATTCAGATTGCCACGCGCGAGGAGGACGACGCCTATCTTGTGATCGTGATCGATAACGGCGACGGATTTGACCCGGACGAAGCGGATCTCAACAACAAGCCGTCCGGCATCCGCAACATTCAGCAGCTTTTGTCGCTCACCGGCAGCGGCGAGCTGGAGATTATCAGCAAAAAAGGCAAAACCGGAACCAAGGCGGTGCTGCATCTGCAAAAGCACTTGCAAAAGAGCGACTCTTTGTGATAAAATAGAAAAAACATCACAAGGAGAAATCGGTATGCAACAAACGAAAAACGCCCGCCGCGCCGTGATCGGCGCGTGCATCGCGCTGTTTGCGAACATGGGCATCAATTCCACTTTTTCCATCTTTCTGCCGTCGTTTATGGGCGAATGGGGCGAAGACAAGATGGCGACCATCGCGCTGTCCGCAACCTTCGGGTGCGTCATGACGTTTCTTTGCTCCGCCTTTTTCTTCGGCGCACTGCTCAAAAAAACGCAGCCGCGCACGGTCTTTTTGCTGTGCGGCCTTTTGGCGGCGGTCTATTGTCTTTTGTGCTGCTTTGCGACGGACATCTGGATGATTATTCTCGCCGGGCTGTTCGGCGGCGTCAATCTCGCCTTCGGCACCCACGCCATGGGCGTTGCGGCGATCACGCCGTATTTCGGTTCCTACGGCGAAAAGACGCCGACGGTACTTGCGCTGGTGCTCGCGTCGGCGTCGGTCGGCGCAACGGCGTTTTCGTTTTTCCCGGGCGCGCTGCTGCAGGTTTTGCCGTGGCGGCAGGTCTATCTTGTGATCCTCGCCGTCGTGCTGGTTTGCAACGCTGTCGCGTATGGCGTGATCCCGAAGCTGCAACTGCCCGAGGAGGGCGCAAACCAAACGGCGGCGCAGGCGGCGGATGCGCCGGGACTTACCAAAAAGCAGGCGTTTTCCACGCCGGCGTTCTGGCTTGTGTTTTTCGGCATTTTGTTCCTTGCCGTCTCCTATCTCGGCATCAGCACCTATATGCCGTCGCTGCTGACGGCCTACGGTATGACGCAGTCCGCCGCTTCGGCGATGCAGGGCATCATGCAGGGCGTGGGCATTCTGTTTGTCTTTCTCGGCGGCACGATCAGCAACAAGCTGGGCGTCAAAGGGCTCATTTTGCTCACGGTGCTGCCGCTGGTCGCCGGCGCGCTGCTGTATGCGCTGGTCTATCCGAATCTGGCGGTCATGCCGCTCGCGGTCGTGTGCTCCGTATTGTGCGTCACCGGCGCGATGACGAGCAACATCTGCCCGGTGATCACCGGCGTATTGTTTGGAAGCAAAGAGCTCAACAGCATCAACCCGATCTTTTCGGGCGGTGCGTTTTGGGGCGGCGCTGCGCTGGCCACCCAGGTGATCGGCCGTGTTGTGACCGCAACCGGCAGCTTTTCGAAGGGCTACGTCACCGCCGTGGCGATCTGTGTGTGCGGGATGGCGCTGCTGCTGCTGGCGCTGGCGGCAAATCCGATGAAAAAACAGGCGAAGTAAGCGTTTGCGGGCGGGGTCAAGGCTCCGTCCGCATTGTATTTTGTGAAAACCCTATTTACGTTCCTGCGCGTTTCATGTATAATAAGCGCAGAACCGACGGAGGCGATGGCAGATGGATACAAAGAAAACCGTAACCGCAAAGAAAAACCCCATCATCCCGCGCATGGGTGTGTGCGATCCGCATATCCATGTATTCGGCGACCGGCTGTGGCTGTATGCGAGCCACGACGCCGAGCCGTGCCGCGGCTTTTTCTGCATGCACGACTGGCAGATCTGGTCGTCGGCGGACGCCGTCCGCTGGCAGTTGGAGCAGGTGGTGCGGCCCGAAGACTTCTTTATGGGCAAATCCAACGACTGCTGGGCTGTTGACTGCGCCGAAAAGGACGGCAAATATTACTACTTTTTTTCCGACGGCTCCACACGCATCGGCGTCGCTGTCGGCGATTCGCCTGCCGGTCCGTTTCGCGACGCGCTGGGCAAGCCTTTGCTCGACGGCACGGTGACGCCCACACGCGAATATGACCCGACGGTCTTTCGCGACGACGACGGCAGCTACTACCTCGCATTCGGGGGGCCGTCGTGGGCCTACGGCGAAGGGTGCGGCTATTTCATTGCAAAGCTCGCGGACGACATGATCTCGTTTGCCGAGCCGCCGCGCAGGATCGAACTGGACCATTTCGGCGACGACAAAGCCTCGCTCAACAAATTCGGCGACCGCTACTATCTGAGCTACGGCGGCTATTACGCGATTGCCGACAACGTTTACGGCCCCTACAAATTTCACGGCCACACCGGCTCAAGCATCGACCACACGAGCTTTTGCGAATGGAACGGCCAGCTATTTCAGGGGATCACCGTCAACGACCACGCCGGCGCGTTCCGGTCGAGCGGTCTGTGCTACGTCCATATCCGCAAAGACGGCACGCTGGTGACCGACCCGCTGATTGTGGAATACGGCGTCGGGCAGTACGACAGCGACTGGAACCGGATCGAAGCGGAGTGGTATATGAAGGGCGAAAACGTTGAAAAGGTCGAAAACGAAACACTGTTCGGCTTTTCCGTTGCGGCAACGCAGCGCGCGGTACTGCACTACCCGAAGATCCGGGGGCTGAAAAACAAGGTGGGGCTTGTGCTGTGCGGCTGCTGCGCCGGACGCGCCACGGTAGAAGTCCGCGAAGGGAGCGAAACCGGCCGGTTGCTCGGCAAGATCGACTACGACACGCCGGACAGACAGTTTTGGTTCAACTCGATGACCGACCGGTTTTTCCGCTTTGATTCGCCGCCGGCGGACGAGACGGATCTGTGCTTGGTGATCACACCGGAACAAGGCAGCGAATACCGGCTCGACTGGTTCCACTTCTTTGCCGAAGCGATGGAAAACGGCCCGGCAGACTGAAAAAAACAAGATCATACGGTACGCGGGGAACGTCGGCAAAAACGCCGGTGTTTCCCGCCGTTTTTTCGGGTGCGCCGCGCTTGGCAGAATGCATAAAAAAGGCACCCGAAAATTCTATATCGGCGCAGCGGAAATCTTGCAAAGAGCGTTGACTTTATTTCCGCAATCGCGGTACAATTATATTTGTATAAGTGTCAGTCTGCCCGCCGGGCAGGCAAGCAGTTTATAACGCTTTTCAAAAAAAGGAGGACACACAGAATGAAAACAAAAACAACAACCGCACGACGCGCCCTTGCACTGTGTATGAGCGTGCTCATGCTGCTGACGGCGTGGGTGTTCGTTGCGCCGACAAAGGCGGCTGCGGCGAGCACATGGGATGGCAGCATTGGCGATCCGGGCTGGTCACTCTATCACTATTCCGGCGATGACTATTACTTGGAGTCGGCAAGCGCACTGGTCTATTTTCTGAACCGCATTGCGAATCAAAATACGTTTGCGGGAAAAACCGTGCACCTGATGGTGGACGTCGATCTTGCAAACCGCGATTTCGGCGACAGTGTCTGGCCGTATAATACCGGGGACAACTATGCGTTTAAGGGTACCTTCGACGGCGGCGGGCATACCATCTCAAACTTTAAGATGACAAGCTCCAACCACCGTGTGGCTCTGTTCCGTACTGCTCAGAACGCAACGTTCAGAAACCTGAATTTTGAAAACGTCTTTGTGGATGACGCCAGCGACAGCAACAAGAAAAACGGCTTTGCCGCTCTGGTCGGCTTCATTAACGGAAACGGCTACTCTACATTTGAAAATATTCACGTCAACAGCGGCTCCATTTTCGGCTATAACTATGTCGGCGCACTGGCCGGTGAAGTCGCGGGCAACGACAGCGGCACAAGACTGGTCATCAACAACTGCTCCAACGGCGCGACGATCAATGCACTCAATGTTCGCATCGGTGGTCTTGCGGGCAGTTGTCTGCCTGCGGTCTATGCAACAGACTGCACCAACACCGGCAATGTCACAGCAGGTTCCACGGACGTCGGCGGTATTGTCGGCTGGATCGAGGACGATCCGTCCAGATTCGAAAGCTGTACCAACACGGGCAATGTACAGGGCAAAGACGCGGTCGGCGGCATTATCGGCTATTTCGGCAACGGTAACCAAAATAAAAAAATGACCTTGATCAACAATACCAATCGGGGTGATATTTCTGCAACCACAAGAGCAGGCGGCATCGCCGGTCACTTGGAAACGAACTGCAACGCCCACGAAATTACAGGCAACGTCAATTACGGCGCAGTTACTGCCACAAATGACGACGCCGGCGGCATCATAGGCCGCAACAAGGGTTTCGGCGTCTGGACGAACAACAAAAACTACGGCGCAGTCACTTCGAACGGTGACAATGCCGGCGGTATTGTCGGCGAGATCGAAGACGACAAGCAGACCTTTATCAACTGCACCAACGCCGGCAAGATCACCGGCGCCAACTCCACCGGCGGCATTGTCGGCTGGCTGAACAATGCGGCGGAGGATGAATTCAACCGCTGCTTCAACACCGGCACGATCAAATCAAACAACAGCTATGCCGGCGGCATTGCCGGCCGGGGCAATAAATTGATCACCTGCATTGAATGCTTCAATGTCGGCAATGTTGGGGGCGCCAACGACAGCGGCGGTCTGGTCGGCAGCATTGACTATCATACCTTCTTCTATCGCTGCTTCAACGCGGGCAGTGTGACGGCACCCTCGGGCAAATCTGCCGGCGGTCTGATTGGTTACACCAGCTACAACGGCGGCAACCACACCGAACAAATGGTTGTTGATTGCTTCAACTGGGGCAGCATCAGCGCTGAAAACGTTGGCGGTCTGGTCGGCTGGGTCAACGGCGGCAGCGCCCACTATCATGTTGCAAACTCTTATAACACAGGTTCTATTAACTATACGAACAAAGGGTATCAGTTTGTCGGCAACGGCGGCACGTGCGACGGCGGCTGCTATAAGATCGTAAACACCGGATCCGGTATATATAAAACAGCTGAAGAATTTGAAACCTACGATTTTTCTATCTCCTCCAACTTCGTTAAGAACACCTGGGGCGTGAAAATTGGTACAAGAACCTATTATTTCCCGATTCTCAACTGGTACCGGAATATGTTCAGCTTTGAATCCATCTTTGTTGATGCTCCGACTAGCATAAATGAAACATTTACAAAAACCTATAATGAATCTTTCACCGCACCGAACCCCACACGCACCGGTTACACCAGCGCTGATTGGTACAGTACGTCAGACAGCAGCAAAACAATTGCCAAAGGCGTATCAGTGACCGCAGGCGTCACCGCCCCCACAAATACGCTGGTTGTCACACACAGCCCCACTGAGCCGACAGAAATCAAGAACACCACTACCTACAACCTCTCCTGGACGCCCAACGCCTACACCATTCACTTTGAACGCAACGGCATGAACTACGGCGCCATGGAAGATCTCCCGATGACCTATGACACGCCGAAAAACCTGCCGGCGGTCGGCTTCTTCCGTGAATACAGTGTCACGCTGCACTATAACGATGAAACAACCGCAAACACAACCGAACCGGTGCGTTCGACGTTTGACGGCTGGGCAACAAGCGCCGACGGCGACAAGGTCTATGACGATCAGCAGCAGGTCAACAACCTCACCGCAGAAAACAACGGAACGGTCAACCTGTATGCCAAATGGACGCCGGGCAGTCTTGCACTGACTTCGCCCGAAAGGGATGGTTATTCCTTTGAGGGTTGGTACACGGATGATCAACTGACACAGAAAGTGGAGGGCAACAGCTTTACCCCGAATGCCAACGCCGATCTTTATGCAAACTGGACGATCAACACCTACTCCGTCACCTTCAACACCAATGGAACCGGCTACACCGTGTCGACAACTCCGGCGACGACGGTAACCCACGGCGGCAGTGTCACGTTTGCCATTGAACTGAGCGAAGGCTATTCCGACAGCCCGGTGCCGGCTGTGACTGCGACCAGCGGTACTGTCAGCAGCAGCCAGTCCGGCAGCACGATTACCTACACCGTGTCGAACATCACCGACAACACAGAGATCACCGTCGGCGACGCAACGATCAATACCTATACCATCA
>CACWJV010000095.1 GCA_902761265.1 Oscillospiraceae bacterium
TGTGCTGGACGCACTGTCGATCGGCGGCACATTTGACTTTTATCTAGACGGCGGCAAAGCAAAAAAATTCAAGACGCTGTTGACCGACGCAGGTTTCAGCTTCTGGCCGTCGCAGGTTGCGGCGCTGCTGCAGCAGGCGGACAGCGGAAAATACGCCGACATTATTACAAAACTTCAGAGCTGCCCGGGGGATCTATGGCGCTACGCGGGCGACAGTGAGGGCAACCTGAACTTCCAATGGAAGATGGAAAGCTTTGATGATTTCAAACAGGTGCTGTCTGTCATTTTCAGTTCCCTTGCCCCTGTGCTGGAAATGCTGTTTGCCGGCAGTCTGAACCAATATAAATCGCTGGATCTGACCAACGCGACCTACATTTCCATCCTGGTCAGCGCGATCCTGTTGCAAGTCCCGCTTTCTACCGACGCCGGTATCAAGCTGGATTTCGATGCGTTCCATTTCTATGAGGATGTTGTGGTGCCGATTTTTGAAGCGCTCGGCATCAACGACTTCGTTTTGTCCGACGGCACAGAAGCGCCCGGATATGAATTTCAAACCATCACATTTTCTTCTACCAACACGGTAGATAACGTCAGGCAGGTCGTTGACGGGATTGTGGATCCGCTGATGGTGCTGGTGCAGCAGTTTGTGTCGCATCCGATTGAAAAGCTGCTGTCCGTTTTGCCGAACCTTGCGCTTATGCTGGAAAACAGTGCATTGCTTGAGCTGTTTGATCTGGATGTTGTCTATGACATGTATGTCAAAGCGGACTTTCATATGACGCTTGGCGGCTTTTTCGACGGGCTGGGGGATATTATTGAAAACCAGATCATGAAGCACTGGTATGATTGGCTCAACCCGATTAAATATGCGCAGCTCTTGATTACCACGCTTGCCTATGCCGGACTGCAAACCCTGCTCGGCGCTGTGATGCAGATCTTCAGCCATATTCCGCTCAACGTCATTGCCACGTTCTTCTCCATTGATTTGTCCGACACGATATCCGGGATGGTCGGCGATATGCTGGTGCCGACGGTCAGAGATCTGTTTCAAAAGCTTGCAGCCATGCTGGACGGAAAGATTCCGGATGACAGCCTGTTCAAAGACTGGCCGAAAAATGTGGAAATGGATCTGAAACATATTTTCGGCTCTATGAATCTCTATGATTTTATCGAAGCCTTCTTCACATCATCCTCCGCCAAGCAGGCGCTGGGATTTGATCTCGGCAAGATTTCATCTGTGCTGAAATGGTTCTTTGACCATCTGCAGGATCAAAACGGCAATCCGCTGAAATATTTCAATACGGATCTGATCAATCTTGAAAAGCTGTCTGCGCTCGGCACGCTGCAAAAGAACAGCGGCTCCATCCGCGAAGCGAAGTACAAGCAGCATTGGAACAGCCTGCAAAACGGAGAGTACTACTTCGTTTCCGCCGATATTTCCGACGTGTTCTATCATGTGCTGGATCTGGTGACCGGTGTGCTGAAAGACAAGACGACATTGGAAACGGTGCTCCGTCTTTTCGATACGGATTACAACAAGCTCAAAACCGCGCTTGCATCGGTGGCGGCCGACGGGCTGGAAACGCTGGATCTGGGTCTGACGCTGTCTGACATTCTCAAGGACGCCACAGACGAAAACGGCAAGCTGGATCTCGACAAGATCATGGCAAACCTGACGACCGACAATCTGCTGCTTGTGATTTGCGAAGCGCTGAACCCGACGAACGATTACGATGCCGGCACGCTTTCCTATCCCGAAACCCCGGCAGCCACGGCGAGCGAAATCAGCGCGCACGACGACACGATTCCGTATCTCGAATATGACAACGACTGGACACAGAAAATGGCCTCCTTCGTGGTGGACGATATCGACGATTTCGCCGACGCGGTGCTGCAGGAGCTGCCGTACGATCTGAATCCGGACACGCCGGAAATCGAAACGATCCGCGCATACGCAAAGCCGCTGCTGCTCAAATATCTCAACGAACCCGCCTATATCACGCTGATTACGGAACTGCTCAGCGGCGTTTATACGGAGGATCTGGCGCTGCCTGCCGATCTGATTAAGGACGCCACGGGGATCGACATCAGCGTTTGGAAAAACGATTTTGCCTATCTCTTTGACGAAACCGCGAGCGAACCTGCTCAAAAAGTCTTCCCGCTGCTGCGCGGCACGCGCACCGGCACCGACGACAGCGGCAAACCGCTGGTGAATTGGACATACGACGGCGAGCCGGTGGAAACCTACAGCGACATTTTCGCCGCGCTCGGCTATCTGCTGACGCCGGCGCAGCCTGTGCTCGACATGGTCTTCAGCGGCAAGGACTTCCATGTGCTGCCGTATGACAAGGACGGCGCAACGCAGTCGGTTGTCACGGTGAAGGGCCACGACGGCTACAACTTCGCCATGCTGCCGCTGCTCGAAGCGATGGGGATTGACAAATCGAAGCTGCTTTCCAGCGACGAATTCAAGACGAAGGGCACCGCGCAGGGATTGCTGTACTGTGTGGATCAGATTGTGAACCGTCTGTTTGCAATCTTCGATTCCGACACGATGCTCGCCGAGCTGTTTGAAATGCTCGCGCAGCTCATGTTTGCCGTGTCTGACAACGGCGTCGGCGTGCTGCTCAAGAATCTGCTGCATCCGCTGTGGGTGCTGCTCGACACCCTGCGCCCGATCGTCAATATCGACCTTGATACGCTGCTCAACACGCTGATCTGCCGCTTCACCTACAAGCTCGGCGGCTACAGCAGCGAAAGCGAAATGCGCCGGGTTATGGAAACGCGCGGCGCCGCGTTCAAGCTCAAAACGCTGAATCTTGAATCGCTGCTGAAGCTGGTCAGCGTAATCGCTTCCGTGCAGGTGGACAACAATCGCTATTTCCTGGAATTGAAAGAACCGTATCAGGCGGCGATGCAGGATCTCGCCTATTTGCGCGAATCCTTCTCCTCCAAAGCCTACGCGCTGGACGACAGCGGCAACCGGATTGCCCACAAGGCCTACCGGCTGAACACCGAAGGCAAAGACGCGCTGACGTGCATGCTCTCGATGGGGCTTGACGTGCTGATGTACGGCAACAACGCCGACGTGCTCGACGCCTTTATCCAACTGTTGCTCGGGCAGAAGGGGCTTGCCAAGACCGCGATCGAACTGATGAAGGGTCTGCCGGCTGAATACGCTACCGATTTCGACTGGGCCTATATCCTCGGCAAAGACGCCACGGCAGAACAAAAGGCCGCGCTGCTCGCGCAGATCAAAAACGGCGAGATCGCCGCGGACGATTACCGCACCGCCCAGGCGCAAAAGGACTTTGACAAGTATCTCAAGAGCTATGATCTGACCGATTGGGACGAAGAAACCGCCGTCCATCTGGCCGAACGGCTCGACGATATGATCACCAACGCGCTGAATATCGACACCGGCGACGGCAAGCTGCTTGCCACGGCGCTGCTCGAAAAGCTCGGCGTCGACGAAACGAGCGAGCATTACACGCTCGGCATCCTTGCGAAGATGCTTGCCAACGGTCTTTTGACCGACGAGACGATCGACAAGCTGCTCGGTTTGCTCAGCGATTTCCTCAACGGCATGGAAAACGATGCGTTTACCCGGATCGCGGAAGCGATCAATCATGCCAACCCCGAAGACGCGGAGAAGATGATTGATCAAACCCGCGCCAAGGTTGCACAGTTCAAGAAAGCGATCGAAAAGCTGGCAAGTATGGTCGGCATCGACCTTGCTGCGTTCAACATCGACAGCAGCCGCACCGAATACAAGAGCAACAAGGTCGTCTATTACAACGCGGACGGCGAACCCACCGGTCTGGAACGGCCGCTGGTCAAGAAGGATCTTGCCAACATCGAAGACGTCCTCTTCGCGCTGCTCAAGCCTGTGATGCCGCTGCTGAGCTTCGTGCTGCTGGGCAACAACCTGAGCCTGTTCAACGCCAGCGGCGTGACCGAGGCGCGCAACCGCCGCGACGACCAGATCAACGTGACCGGCATCGAAAGCTACCGCTACGCGCTGCTGCCGCTGCTCGAAGCGCTCGGCATCGAAGGGCTCAAGCCCGCCACGGACTATATCTCCGGCAGAGACTATAACATCGAGGGTCTCATGCAGGATCTGCTGACCAGCGTGTTCAACGGCGTGCGCGGTCTGCTGAACAAAGACGACGGCGGCAAAGTGCTCGACGGTCTGCTGAACCTGCTGCCCGACCTGCTGTATTTTATCAACGCCAACGCCCTCGGCGTTTCGGCGCAAAACCTGACCGCGCAGATCACGGCGGTGCTCGACTTCTATAACAACTACGCCGGCAAGACCGGCGACGACGCGCTGACGCTGCCGGGTCTGCTCAAACAGTTCACCGGTCTCGACGTGGATCTGACAAAGATCGCGCTGACGGATCTGCTCTCGCTTGTTTCCGTCAAAGACGCCGACGGCGACTATCAGTCGCTGACCCTCAGCAATTTTGCCAAACGTCTGCTCGACAACTTCACGGTCGGCAAGATCTACTTTAACGACACATCCGCCTGCGATTTCGACACCTATCGCATGACCTTCCGCGACAGCAAGGACAAGGCGGCAACCATCACGATCCTGATCAGCCTTGTGCTCGATCTGCTGGAGGATCCGGCCAACGACGGCTTTTGGAACACGCTGGTGGGCAAACCGGTGCACCAGACGCTGATCAATATCTTCAACATCGACGACTTCAAGTTTGATTATCAGGATCCGTCCTGGCTGTTTACGGAATACGCCGACACCGATCATCTGGTGTCCGCGCTGACGCTGTCCAAGCTGTTCAGCCTTGACCCCTATGCGGGCAAGAAATGGACGCGCGAAATGGCGGCGGAGCTGGCTGACAATCTGGAGCAGTTCGTCGAAGATATGCTGTATCTGCTTGGTCTGGAGATCAACGGGATCCAAATCCGCAATTTCCGCGAGCTGATGCACGCGCTGATCGGCGGCACGCTGTTCTCCAACGATATGATGAACAGGCTGACCGCTCTGCTCGGCAAGATCAAGCCGCTGCTCGACAAATATGACCCCGACGGCGCGATTGCCGGCTTTATCCGAAAGCTGACCGGCATCGACCTGCACGCGTGGGATGCTTACGCCAAAGGCGGCGCCTATGAAAACGGCAGAGACTGGGGCTTCTCGACCGAAAGCACCGAAGCTGCGGTGGACGCCAACGGCGAAATCTTTGAAGCCGCGCTGGTCGAACTGCTGCAGCCCGTGGCGCCTGCGATGGCGTGGATGCTGGCAGACAGCGACTACACCTTCTTTGCCGAAGGCGACGGCCTTGGCAAAAACGCGGAACCGATTCAGTTGAAACTGCCGGGCGCGGAAGGCTACAAATATGCGCTGGTGCCGCTGTTTGAAGCGCTCAACGTTGACGGCAGCCCGAAGAATCTCGTGCAAAATCTGCGCGACGGCGATATCTGCGATCCTGCGGTATACACTGCCAAAGTCAAGCAGGACACCGCCTTTGCGGTCACCGGTGTGGTGCACCCGCTGGTCGCCATGATTCAAAAGCTCATGGACTCCACCGTCACACAACTGCTGGAGCTGCTGCCGTCCATTGTCTACTTCATCAATTCCAACGGCATCGACACCGTGGTCAAAAACCTGATCCACGGTATCCTCGTCATCGGCAACGCTGCCGAACCGATGAAGGAACAGATCAGCCAGCTCGTCTATGACGAACAGGGCATCGATCTCTACCGGACGCTCAACGTGGAAAATCTCGTCAAGGAAAACCTGTATGAGCTGCTTGGCATCACCGAAAAAGACGTTGCAGCAATCTATGCCCAGTGCGGCGGCGAATTCTCGTCGGTCGACGGGTTGGAGGATCTCGATTTCCGCATGCTGTTCAGCATCGGTCTTGCGTTCCTCAACGGCATCCTTGCCAAAAACGGCATCCCGTTCAAATTCACGTCCATCGCCGCGCTGGCGGTCAACGAGCTGACCCACGGCTATGTTCGGTCGTTCAACTCCCTGACCGGCAAAACGGCCTACACGATGGTCATGGACAAAACGATCGACCGCTATTGCTTCGGCGATCTGATCTCCATTCTGATGCGTATCATCCTCAAATTCCTGTCTGTTGACGGCAATGTGGATGCGCTGGTGGCGCTGATCAAAACCAAAGCGAGCATCGGCGGTGTGGGCGAAGCGGCGGTTTCCGCGTTCCTGCATCTGCTGGCCGGCTACATGGGCACGCTCGGCGGCTTTGAGGTTGCCATGCTCAGCATCTACTATACCGTCTACGGCGCATCGAGAGCGTCCGGCAGCGGGGTGGAGGCCTATGACCATGTGAACGACAAGCTCGGACAGGTCGTAGACCATCTGAAGGGACTTGACAACGACATTGCACGCGCGATTTTGAAAGCGCTGATCGCCGAAGGCGACGAACAGATCGGCGATATCGTCGGCTCCAAGGGCGTTGCCGGCAACGGTCTGATCCGCTTCTTCAAGCAGATCTTCGACTGGCTGATGAAGATCATCAACTTCTTCAAAAACCTGTTTCATTGATTCCAACCGCATCAAAAACAAACGCCGCCGGCTGCTGCCGGCGGCGTTTTCAACTATCTTTTTATTTTGCGGCGGGTACCTGCAAAACCAGATCGGTCAGCGGGAACGAGCAGCACGGGTGGATGCAGCCGAATTGTTCGTCGGCGAGCCGCCGGTATTCGAGCTGCTTCGGCACATAGACGTTGCCGCTCAGCAGATGCGAATGGCAGAAGCCGCATGCACCGCTGCGGCAGCGGGCGGGTACGGCGATGCCGTTCTTTTCCAGCGTCTGCATCACGGAGTCGCACGAACGGCCGGTGACGGTCTTTGTTTCGTCCTGAATCGTGACCGTGATCTGCACTGTGGCCGGCACGTCGGCCGGATAGTCGTCCTGCGACTGCGGATCGTGGAATTCGCCGAACATCTCGTGGCGGATATATTTGCGTTCGAGCCCCAGCTTTTCAAGCTCTTTGTCCAAAAACGCATACATCTGCTGCGGGCCGCACAAAAACACGGAGTAGGGCTCCGTTGCTGGGGCGTATTTCCGGATCAGTTCCGCTGTCAGGAAGCCCTGCTCGGCGCCGGGCAGCGCGGCCGCGGCGTCGGGGTCGCTGAGGACGTGGACGACCCGGACCTTATCGGTCTTTTTCGTCAGCGCGTCGAGTTCATCATAAAACAGAATGCTGTCTTTGTTGCGGCTGCCGTAAAGCAGAATCATTCGGAAATCCTCGTCGCCGTCGGCAATCGCGGTTGCCATCGACAAAAACGGCGTGATGCCGGAGCCGCCGGCAAGGCAGATCACCGTTTCGGTGTCGCGCAAGGGCTGGTATTCAAAATTGCCGGCCGGCGCGGAAACGGTCACTTCGGTGCCCGCTTTCCAGTTGTCCAGAATATACTGCGATACCAAACCGCCGTCCACACGCTTGACCGTCAGCTCATATTTGCCTGCCAGCGCGTCTTTCGGCGAAGAGGAGATGGAATACGCTCGGGTGACGGGCATGCCGCCGATCGTTTCAAAAACGGTCAGATATTTCCCGGCGCCGAAGTACGCGAGCGTCGTTGTGCCGCGCGAAGGGTCGGGGACGAGCGTAAAGCTGCTGCAATCGTCCGCGCGTTTTGTTACAGCGGCCACTTTCAAATACTGCGCCCGGGGGTGCAGCGCTTTGGCGATTTTGCGCGACGAATCGGTGCTCGCAGGCAGATCGGCCGGTGCGGCGGAAAACCGGGCTTGCCGCGCTTTGAGCATCGGCAAAAACTTTTTCGCTTTCAGCGTTTTAATCGGACTTGCCATCTCATTTTCCCTCCTTCAGTGCCTTGATCGTGAGCTTGGCGGCTTTTTCGCCGGTGTGATAGGCGCA
>CACWJV010000096.1 GCA_902761265.1 Oscillospiraceae bacterium
TCAATTCCATTTTAACGGATTTTTACCAAATATGCTCTACTTTTTTATTCTTTTTTCTCTCGTAGGCTCTTTGGTTACCCCAACATTTATTATAGAGCCAAGAAAACGACCGACCGGAAAAACCGGTCGGTCCTATTTTTATGTCAGCGGCCCGTGGGTCGTTTGCAGCCGGGAAAGCTGGCCGAGGATTGTCGGCGCGAGCGCCCAAAGGAACATGGCGGTTGCCGCCGCGTGGATCAGATCCATCGGCAGGCCGCTGCCGTAGTAGCTGAGAAGGATCTCTTTGTTCAGCGCCCCGCCGCCCCAAAGCAGGGCGGACACGGGGTTCATGATGCCGCCGTAAACGATCACGGCGACGACCGCGCCAAAGACACACAGCGCCCCTCTGCGCGGCGGAAGGATCCGGCAGCGCGCAAAAATGCCTGCAAGCGCGCCGCAAAGACCCATCGCAAACATTTGATAAGGTGTCCAGGGTCCCTGTCCGAACAGCAGATTTGACAGCAGCATTGTCACACTGCCAACCAAAAAGCCGCTTTCGCCGCCGAGCGCCACGCCGGTGAGGATCACAACAGCGAGCACAGGCTTGCACTGCGGCAGCATAAAGAACGCGGCGCGTCCGGCAATGGCAAGGGCGCTCAGCGCAGCCAGAACGGCAACCAGCCGCGGGGACGGCCGTCGCCGTTCAAACCGCAGGAAAAACGGCAAAAGACCCAGGGCGAGCAGTCCGAGCGAAAGCAGCAGGAACTGTCGCTGATCCACGAGCTTCGCTCCGAAAAACAGCCCCAGCGGCAGCACAAGCAGCAGCCACACCGCGGAAAAGACGGTCTGCCTTGCTTTTTCGCGCGGCAAAATCGGCACAGCATCCGCCCGTTTGCGGGAAAGACACAGCAAAACCAGCAAACAGCAGACAGCGAACACGCCGAACAAAATCCACTGCTTTGCACTCAGCGCCGGCGCGGCGCCGAAATCGGAAAACAGCACTGGTCCGGTCTCTTTGGCGGCCAGACAAAAGCTGACGGTCGCACCGCAGCCGCCGCCGACGGCGCCGATTTTACGCCAAAGGGGCAGCTTTGCTTTTGCGGTGACTTGTTTCTTTTGTTCCGCACACTGCGGCAAATCGGGCGTTTTTTTGCCCGTTTGCGGCATTTCCTTTCCAAGGGCAGTCAGCAGCTCGCGCAGCGTGACACACTGCGGCACAAGATCGCGGCTCAGTTTTGCCGCCGCTGTGGTATACAGCCGGCTTTGCGCAAAGAACGCACGCGGCGTCTGCGGCGTCTGTACCGCGCCGTCAAACAGCAGCGCGCATTTGTCGCTGTGGGCGGCGCAGAATTCCACATCGTGGCTGACGGTCAGGACGCACATGCCGTCGCGGCAGCATTGGCGCAGCGTTTGTGCCAGGGTTTCTTTTTGCGCGGCGTCCAGCCCTTTGGTCGGCTCGTCGAGCAGCAGGATCGCAGGGCCAGTCAGCAGCAGCTTTGCCAGCGCCAGACGCTGTACTTCGCCGCCGGAAAGATCCGCCGGGTGGCGGTCTTCGAGCCCGGCGAGCCGGAACCGCCCGAGCATGGCGGCGATTTTCGTTTCGTCGTCACATACGGCGTAAAGCTCATCCCACACGCGTTCGTGCCAAAGCAGATCCTCCGGCCGCTGCGGCAGCAGCGCGACTTTGCCGTCTAAAAAAAGATCGCCGTGCTGTGGCTGTAAAACGCCGGCGAGTACGCGCAAAAGCGTACTTTTGCCGCTGCCGTTGGCGCCGAGCAAAGACAGCCATTCGCCGTATGATGCGCTCAGATCCAGATCGCACAGCACGGCCTGGGCTCCCTTCCGGTAGCCAAACGTGACTTCCCTTGCCCGGATCGCACAATCGCCGGGCGAGGCGAGCGTCTCCGGCGGCAAGGGCGCCGGGGGATGTGTTTGCAGATAAGACGCAAGACAGGTGCGCCCTTCGTTGATTGTGCAGGGAACGTCGCCGGTGCCGTCGATTGCGCACCAAAGGCGGGCCGCGGTCGGCATCGCCGCCAAAAACGGGGACTGCGTATCGCGCAGCCGGCAGATCACTTCCTGCGGCGTGCCCTGCGCGGCAAGACTGCCGTGTTCCAGCAGAAATACCCGGCTGCTGAGCGGCAAAACTTCTTCCAGCCGGTGTTCGCTGAGCAAAACCGTTGTGCCCAGATCCCGGTTGATCTGCTGCAGCCAGCGCAAAAATGTGCGCGCCGCGTTTGGGTCGAGCTGCGACGTCGGCTCGTCCAACAGCAGCAGCTCCGGCCGCATAATCATCACGCCGGCGAGTACCAGCAGTTGTTGTTCGCCGCCGGATAAATCGGCGGTGTTTCGATCCAGCCACGACGTGATGCCGAAATAGGTGGCGGTTTCCGCCACACGCCGGCGCAGTTCCTCCTGCGGTAGCCCGAGACTTTCCGCACCGAACGCCAGCTCATGCCAGACTTTGTCGGAAACGAGTTGGGTGTGCGGCGACTGCGAAACAAACCCGATCTTCGCGCTCGCGTCGCGCAACGGCAGCGTATCGACCGGCGCGCCGTCAAACAGCAGTTCGCCGCTTCTTTCACCGTGCGGCGACAACGCGGGCTTCAGCAAACGCAAAAGCGTACTTTTGCCGCTGCCGGAGGCGCCGCAAAGGACGGCAAAATCGCCGCGTCGCAAGGTCAAAGAAACGTCGTGCAGCGCCGGCACAGAGGAAAGCGGATATTGAAATGTCACATGTGCGAGCCGGAGCGTTTCCATGCCAGCACCTCCAATCTGTTCCAGAATACAGGACTCATACATAAAGCGAAATACAGGATCGCGCAAAGCAGCATCAGCGGCGTGGGCGCGGCGCCGTGCGGCGACGGATAGACGGAAAACGAAAGCCCGCCCGAAAGCGACGCGCCAAGCACCGGCAGCGAACACGCGAGAAGAAACAGCAGGCAAAGTCCGTCGCGGCGATGCCAGAGAAACAGCGCATAGGCTGTGCGCCCAGGCAGAGAATAGCCGCGGCTTTTCATCGCGTCGGAAAGCTTTACGGCGTTTTCGAGTGCGCGGCGAAGCTGCACCCGAAAGGCGGCAAACGCCCGGCGCAGCGCTTCGCGGTTGGTTTTCGCCGGGCCGAGCAGACAGGTCTGCGCCTCCATCGTCCGCGTGAAATCCGCCCGCATGGCCGGGATCATCCGCAGCGCCAGCCGCAGCAGCAGCGACAGCGACGGCGCGGCGCGGGAAAACAAAAAGAGACTGCGGTCGGTTGTCATCACCGCCGTGTAGCAGCGAAACCACACGAGCACCGTGAACAGCAGCAGCGACGCCAAAACGCCGTAAAGCAGACTTTCCCCGGTGCACGGATTGCCCCAGGGAAAATAGAAAAGGATATGTACGCCCTGATGGTTAAACAGGGGATTGAGCACCGCGGCCAAAAGACAGACCGGCAAAGCCGTGCGCAGCAAAAACACACCGCTTTCTTCGCGGCAAAACAGCGCGTGGCAGCACAGCGCACCGACCAGCGACAACACCCGGAACAGCGGATGGCTGAGCAGCAGTGTGCCGCCGATGGCACAAAGGAAAAAGAGCAAAATCACGCCCGGATGCAGGCGCGACACGGCGTCTGTACATTTCATGATGGTGCTCCCTCCCTGTTTTGGTTGTTATTGGAAATTGTTGCGGCCGCCGATGTCCTCCCCGAGCGCGCAGGTGTAGCGCCATAGGACGGTGTCGCCGTTTTGCAGCGTATAGGCGCTCGAGCCGCAGTTTGGATAGGCGCCGTTGACGCTGTACATCCAACCGGACGTCGGGCCGCCGTCGAATTCATACAGATTGCCGATGCCTTCGATATACGCGCTTTGATAGACCGGCGTCATTGTGAATTCCATCTGCAGTCCGTTTTGGCGGCAGACGCGTTTGAGCACGTCAAACACGCTTTCGCCCGCGGTAAACGAAACGCTGCGTGACGCAAGCAGCACGCCGTTTGCCGGCACGAGGGCACGCTTGCCGCTTTCCAGCTCGTCCAGATGATCAAGCAGCGTTTTGCAATCGATCGAGAACGTGCAATACAGCGTTTGCGGCTGCGTGGCCGTTAGTTCTGCGGTCGTTTTGGGCGCGGTTGTTGTTGCCGGGGCGGGACGCGTGGTGCGTGCGGCGGTGGCGGGCGCCGTGGTTGCCGCGGCACGGGTCGTTGCAGTCGCCGTTGTTGTTGGCGGACGGGTGGCCGTTGCGACAGGCGCTGTTGCGGCCGGCCTTGTCGTCGGTTGCGTCGCGGCCGAAGCGCTTGTGGGAGCCGCCGGTACGGTCGTTGTTGTTTGTGTTGTTGTGGCTTCGGCGGTTGCCGGCGCTTCGGTCGTTGCCGCCGCGGTGGCTGCCGGCGCCGTTGGGGCTTTCGTTGTCAAATCTGCTGTGACGTCAGACGGTTGTACAGGTTCACCGGTCTGTCGGGCGCCGCAGGCGCAAAGCAGCAGACACATAAGCACGCAAAGCCATGCGCTGCATTTACGAAGCATGGCGCGCCTCCTTTTTGCGGTTCAGCACGAGCGCAGCCGCGCTGAGGGCAAGCAAACCAATGGCTGCAAAAACGACGGGATCGTCGCCGGTGTGCGGCGTCGCTTCCGTGCGGGCGGCGGTCGGCGCCGGTGGGGCGGTTGTTGCTGCCGGCCGGGGGGCGGCTGCCTGCGTCGTCGCAGGTGCGGTGGTTTTCTTTTCTGCGGTCGTTTCTTTTGTCGGATCGCCCGATCCTTCCGACGCAGGTTCCGTCGGCGGTGCGGTTATTGCCGCCGCTTCGGTTGTTTCCGCCGGGGCAGCGGCGTTCGTGGATTCTTTGGTTGATTCCGCCGGCTCCGTTGTTTCCGTTTCCGGTTCCGGTACAGCCGGGTCGGCTGTCAGCGGCACGTCGGTGCAATCGAACAAAAACGGCTGTCCGTTTTGAAAGCGTTCATAGGCGAGCAGGGCAAGCGTTGCTTGCTGGGTTGCCATCTCATCTGCGTCCGGCTGTGCCGGCCGATGACGAAAAGCATTTTGCTGCGGCAAATAGGCTGCCAACAGTGCGTCCAGAACGGATGTACCATCTTTTAAAAACCTTGCGTCCGCGGCAGCATCAATTTGCCACGCGCACAGCGCAAGCAAAACTTGTGCCGTGCTTTCGGTGGTCTCTGCGTCACCGGTCGCAAATCCACCGGTTTCCAACTGCATTGCCGACAGGCATTCGATCGCACGCGCGGCTGTTGCCGCCACGTCCGGCCGCTCCCGATAGGCGGCAAGACCTTGCAGCACAATCGCCGTAATATCACTGTCAGCGTTGTCACCATACAGTGTCCAGCCGCCGTCTGCGGTCTGCTTTTGCAGCAGATGGTCGATGCATTGAGTACGGATGGTGGAATCCGCCGGTTCGTAGCTGTGACTGTCGAGCGCGAGCAGCGCATAGGCAACCGCGTTGACGCCCTGCCGTTTGACCCAATTGAAATCTGCAAACGGCTGTAACAGATCCCAGCCGCCGATCTGCCTCGGATCTCTGCCGATTGCAGTCAGCGCCAGAATCAGACGGGCGTTTTCGGTGGATTTTACCGGATGCAGCGCGCCGTTTTGCAGGGAAACAGACAGCGCTGTTTTGCGAACCGTCTGCACGATTCGTGCACAATAGCCGTTGGTGTAGGTGTCATCCGGTTGAATCAAACCGGCGCGCGCCAAAGAGAACACCACCCAGTCGCCGCCCACAGGAGAAAACACCGGTGTCGGGGTATCTTGCTGTAGCTGCAGCAGCGCATTTTGGGTGAGGGTATGCAACCCTTGCATCTCTGCTGCGGCAGCAGGCCACAGGCACATCAGCAAAAGCAGCAGACAGCAAAGCAGAGATTGTGTTCGTTTCATGCGAACACTCCTTTAAAACAAGTTTTTGAAAAACGCAAAGATTCGACGGAAAAAGTCGGCGATTCGCTGGAAAAAGGATACTTTCCCGGTGTCTGCCGGGGCGCTGGCCTGTGTTGTCAGCGCAGTCAGCGCGCTGTCGACCTGCGATTGTGTGGCAGTGAGATTCTCCATCACACGGCGGGCCTCTGCGCGTTTGCCGCTGTCTGTGCTCTGCGCATAGGCGGCATAGAGTCTGTCCTTGTTCGCGTGGACAAAATAACCGTTCACGGTCTTGCCGGTGAGCGCGTCTTTGGCACTGTAGCCGAGATCGCGTCCATAGCCGCTGATGGTGAATTGCCAGCGGATGACATAGGTGTTGCCATAATTTTGGAATCCGGCGTTGCGCGGCGTATTGTTGATTTCCAGCCCGAATTTTGCTATGTTGTCTGTAATCAGATAATCGTTGACCGTAATCATCCAGCCGGACTGATCGGTATAGTCGAATTCATCCAGCGAACGGTCGGTATTTTTCCGGACAGTGCTGTTCGACGGGCCGCCGTTTTGTGTGATGATTGCCGGAATCTGCACTGTGCCTTTGTCAATGCCGGCCACACCTTTGAGATACATGACCTGTTGTGACGTATCCATGCGACCGGTGATGCTGGCGGTCAGGTTTTTGTCGCGCAGCATCGCGAGTGTTGCCATACCGGCGGTCAGATTGCGCTTGGTGTAGGGCCCGTAGCCTTGCGGCGCCAGAAGCTCGTTGATCTGATCGATGTTATACGACGTCGGTTCCACATAGAATCCCTGGCCGAGCGTCAGCCCTTCCATGGAAATGACCACGCGAAACGGATCGTCTGCCGCAACAGCGGCAGGAGCGGCTGCCGTGCCGAGCAGCAGCAGGCACAGCAGCAGCGATAAGATGCGGTTCAAGCGAGAGTTCATACGCTTAGCCTTCCTTTATTTAGTGTGGAATATGTAGTGTGCAAAGAAATAGAAAATGTTGTGGAAGAACTGTACGATCTTGCCCCAAAAGCCGGCGTGGTCTTTGCCGCAGAACTTGCAAAGGTTGGCAGGCGCGGCAGGCGTATCCGGGGCATCGGGCGTGTCGGGGGTGTCTGGCGTGGTCGGGTTGGTGCCGGGAACGACAAGATCTACCCAGACCTCCTGGCGGTAGAGCGCGTCAAAGTCCGTGTTGTCGGGATACAGCTCGGCGTAGCGTTCAAACTGTTTGCTGGAAAGCATCGCATAAATGCGGACGGTGGTGTTTTCCTCTGCAGGTGTTACAATGAGATTTTCGTGAGAGATGACGTCCGGCTCTGTGGACTGAAATCTATCCCAACGCTCTGACGGATGGAACGGGTCAATGGATACGGCAGAGATGCCGAGATCGGTCACTTCCGTGTTGGTGTAGATCCATTTGAGACCGCCGTTGCCGTCGGGTATCGCTTCATAGAATGCGTGCAGGTTGTTGACAACTTTGTCGGGCGCTTCGTTGGTGCCGTCATTTAAACCGTCAAACAGATGAGCCTTAACCTGTTCCATGAGGGCTTTCTGGGCGTCGATTTCCGTCTGCGCGATCGGCGCGACGGTCAGTGTCAGCTCTTTGCTGACGGAAAGATCGCTGTAATTCTTGTGCTTCATCGTGATGGTCAGGGTCACAGTGGCCGCGTCCTCGCCGGGCAGCGGGCGCAGCACGTTCAGACGGTAGCTGCTGACAGCGGCGACGGCTTCGTTATTGGAGGTCACGGTGAATGTGTAATCGTTCGGATTACTGATGCCGGAAGTGCGCGGGAGCAGAAGCTGGACGTCCTGCTTCACAGCAGCCGGGTCGATCGGCGTTTTGTCGGTGATATAGGTCAGCTTGTCTGCGGTGTAGTTTGCGTTGAGCTCTGCCTGCATCTGCTGCAGCAGCTCGTCGCCGATGCCTTTGACGGTTACGGTGTACTGCTTTTCAAGCGTGATGGGGTCTTCGTCATAGGATGTGCGCTGGAAGTTGTA